>CAYPJB010000546.1:0-2690 GCA_964410845.1 uncultured Bacteroidales bacterium
TGCTACCATCATCAAACCAAATACCAATGTATATCGCATGGGTGCTTCCTCGAAATTGAAAAAGGTGGAGCAGCAATTGCCCCACCTGAGACAGCGTTGCAAATTACTGCCATTCCTCTTCACTGACATTCGTACCTTCGTTCCAGGTGACCAGTTTACGGAGGACACGAGGATCGATAGTTTGGGGAATGAAGGCTACGTGGCCATCACCAAAGACTGCATTCACGCCACCCGTGTGCTGAGCGAATGGTTCATCATTCGGACCACAGTTGTTGGTCTGCCAGGGGCATGCTGCTCCACCAGGAGTGACAGCACCCTGAATGCCACCGAACGGGATGGCGTTCTGGTTGATAACACCCTTGAGAAGCCCAGGCGCAGCATTGGGTGGACCAGAAATACCATTAGCGGTATCTGGAGAAGCCCAACAATTGAAGCGCTGGTTACCACTTGGGGTAGCGAAAGCAGAACTGACGAAGCCAGCCGCCTGGACCTTATCCTGATACGTCGACGTGGTGAAAGGAGCCACACCTTCATAGTTTCGTGGATAATCTTCGATCAGCATAAGGGTGTTTGAAGTACCATCAGCCACGGTCAGTTGACCGAGAGTGACCTTGCCATTCGCCAGAGCACGCAACATGCCAAGCAATTTGGTTGAAGCATTTCTCACGCCTGTGACTGGATCAATGTCAGTCTGCACGATCGGCATGTAATCACAGCCACCCAGACCTGCAGGATCTTCAATACGAAGACCATTCGCGGGACAGAGGAACACTTGGATTTTAGACTGGGCAGCGACCTGATTCTGTGGGCGACGATTGTCGTTCCAGGCATAGGTCAGATCCATCTGCTTGGCGACGGCATCCTGTTCTATGTAAGGCAGGATGTAGGTGAAAAACGAGTGTGAGGAAGTGTACACGCCCGTGGGGTCGGTAAAGTCGCGGAACGGTGTAGCACCGATTCCACCATTGCTGTCTGCCTGGCCAATAGATGGCAAGCGACTGTAATCGTTGTGGAAGTTGTGGGCAGCAATCGCCATCTGACGCATCTGGCTGGCGCAGCGCATCTTGTCGGCTGCTGCTCGCACCTTTTGAATCGCTGGCAGCAGTAGCGCCATGAGCAAGGCAATGATCGCAATTACAACCAGCAATTCAATCAAGGTGAATGCTGATCTCTTCAAACTCTGTCGCATCGTGGTTCTCCAGAAGTGAATCTCTTGTGCCAGCGGACCATCCGATAGCTTGGAAGAGTGGCGTTCCCTCACTGATGCAAAGCTAAAGTAGACAACCATTGTGAGGAACTCGCAGGCAAACCATGAATTAAGTGTGAAGGTTGCTAGCTCGGAATGAACTCGCTTTTTCTGCACTATTTACACAACGAAAATGGAGGTGATCCTCCGGGAATCACCTCCATCGTGCCATCACTGATGCTTCAGCAGTGAATGCACTACCGTGTCATTTTAAGTACCAGGTTCTTGTCAGCGGCTTTTATTTCGACACGCAAAGGTGTTTGAGAGTAATTGGAATACCTGGCAGGGATCGGACGATTCTTCAAGGCATTCATGTACTCTGTCAGCTTGGCCTGACTGGCTGCATCCTGACCACGTGCTCCTGCAGGGGGTGGGCCTTCATTCACCACCACGCGATGGCTGGCAACGACGACGCCTGCATCATTGCCTCTTACCAGTTTGAACTTGCCTTCCACATCAGTAACCGCAGTCGAATTGGCTTCGGCACCGTGACCTTTCAATTCAGGCATAAACTCGATCAACGCCAGCGGCAACGGCTTGTCATCCAGCAACAGAGTCCCCTCGACTTCGACCATGCCGAGAGGTTCCTTACTTCCACAACCTGCTGCCAGAGTCAGCAGACCCAGGACACAAATAAATCGATAGGTTTTCATGGATGGCACCATCTTCCAAAAGGAAAGCCTGCAGCAAACTGCTGCAGGCAGCAGAGACTATTGATCAAGACTGAATGTTTCTCCACCGTTGCGAGTGGAGAGAGCCTGCAGCACTGGAAGGTCTGAGTTGCTTGTCAACGTCAGGAATCGAGTGGAGCCATCACAGAAGGCAAAGTTGGCTCCGCCTGGATGGGCACTGCCAAAGGCACAAGTTCGCGGATCCTGTACAGCAAATGTCAGAGGAGTACCAGGAGGAATCGTGTAGTTGACTGGAACTGGCGTACTCAGCAGATAATCCTGAGGTGCATTGTAATTGGCCCAGGCCCAGCCACCCAGGCTTTCGATGGCCTTGTATACAGGGTCATAATGATGACGTTCACCAAACATGATCGTATTGCTGGTGCCATCCATCACGGTAATCTGCGAGAGGTTATTCTTGCTGTTAATCCAGAAGACACCATCTGTAGTCATGTTCGTGATGAACCAGGAACGAGTTCCTCCATTGGCCCCGTAACTGTTCATGCCAAAGTAATAGGTATTTCCACCGGTGGTGTAGGTAGCAACCTTATCTTTCATTGCAGAAGAAGGGCACAGGAAGATTTTGACTATCTGTCCACCCACCGAGTTTGGCCCGAGGCAGTTGACATATTCTCTCTGTGTCAGATTCAAGTTCTTCTGCAGATTGTCCTGCTCCACGTAGGGCAGCAATACTTCAAAAAACGATGCAAACTGGGCACCGAGAGGCGGCTGGCCAATCTTGCCTGAGGTATAGAGTGCATTGGTTGGAAACA
>CAYPJB010000547.1:0-2679 GCA_964410845.1 uncultured Bacteroidales bacterium
GCAGCAATACTCGAGTGAACCAAGTCTGTTGCTGGGATATGCGCTGGCCTCAATGCAGTTAGGCGAACTGGGCAGCCCCAGCGATACTGTCGAACAGGTGAAAGATATGGCATCCGCTCTCAAAGCATACGAAGCGGCTTGCTTGCAAGAAGGTCATGAACCGGCAGTAGTCTGCTGGCTGGAAGCACAGTGCTGGCTCCAGGCAGACCGACGGGATTATGCGCGTGAAAAGGCGATTCGTACGCTCGAAATGCAGCCTCAGCATGAAGGGGCTCTGGCACTCTCGGTGCAATTGCTTCTTGAAGCAAATGACCCTGCCAGTTGGGAAAAGGCCCTTCAGTTGACCAGGTCCTATCGTCAAAACACGCCTTCGAACGTTTCGCTTTTCTGGCAAGGTCGATGTCTTGCCAGACTCGGTCAGTACAACGATGCACTCGGTTGCTATCGTCAGGTAATGGAACAATCGCCACAGTTCAGCCCGGTATATCAGGCAGCCTGCCAGGTATTGCTGAAGTCAGCTACTCCAGAGGCACTGGTAGCGTGTCAACAGGTTGTCAATCGTTGGAGTGCAGCCATTCCGGACGATATCAATCGCACTCAGGCAGAGTTGGAACTTGCTCTCAAACAAAAGAAAACTGCAGAGTCCCGTACCAAGATCGAGCAATGTCTTGTGCAGTTGGAGACTAAGAGCAATAACCTTGCCCCCATTCAAACGGTTTCCACGGAAGATAAAGGCAGTTTGCTGAATCGTCAGAAAGCGGATGCTTTGTGTTTGCTCAGTCAAACGATGATGCAATCCGGCGAATCAGCTGAAGCAGAAGCGATGCTCAAGAAAGCCATCGAACTTGCACCTCAGCACGAAGCAGCATCACTGCTGTTAGGCGATTGCCTGACTCAGCAATTACGTGCCCAACATGCAGGTAGTGAAGCTCGCAAGAAACTTACGCAGCAGGCCGTTGGGCACTATTCCACTGTCTATCGAAGACAGCAAGGTCATCTGCTTGCTGGCAATAATCTCGCCTGGCTGCTGGTTCATGAATTGAACGACGCTACTGAAGCGTATCGCATTGTCCAGGAAGTGAGACTTGGCAAACACAGGGTCAAGCCGATGCCAGGCGATCAATTGGCTCCTGAAGTGTTGGATACCATGGGCATCGTCTATGCCCGGTTGAACAAAGTTGAACTGGGCGCCGAACGACTGGAACTCTTTGAAGCTGCCCGTAAACGCTATTTCGATGATCCTCGAATTGCCTATCACCTGGGACAGGCTTATCTGGGTGTGCGCGACAGCAGACGAGCTATGCAGTCTTTCCAGTCAGCACGGACGCTGCTGGTGAAGTCATCATTGTCTGCTGAAGAACAACGAAAGTTGAATGAGCAGATTCAGTCGGGCATCAAGGAAGCGGAGAGCATCAACATGCAATAAATTGTGGGGCATTATGTATGCCCCACGATCGTGCCCATCCTTTTACCTGGGAATCTCAAGGCCCTTCCTGGCGGATTGTTCTCGGAGTACATCTCGTACTGCTTCATCCAGTGTAGTGCCGTCCTTCCCTGATAGTCTCTTTGACTCTACTTGAAGATATTGAGCTCGTTCCTGACTCAGTTTGATGATCTCTTTCTTGATCTCTTCTCGTTCCTGCAGTTTCTTCAGCACCAGTTGTTTGCGTTCGTCTGCTGACATTTTTTTTAGTTCATCGGAAAGCTCGTTTTCTGGTAATTTGCTGAAGTCCAGCTTGGGGTCGGCCTGGTAGCGATCAACCAGGTCGGAATCTGTCATGCGGTAGTTCTCGCTGGCTTTGGCGATGCTGCGACCTGCAGCCGAACTGAGGCCAGCAGCACCACCACCAGCGCCTGTTAATGCATTGGAATCCTGAGCTTGCTGATTGGCTGACTTTGCATCGGCCTGCTTGCCATAGAAAACGTACGTACTATTGAGCTTGCTGCTCAGTTCGGCCAGTCGCTTATCCTGAGGAGCAGCGATGACCACATGTGTACTGTTTTGTTCGATGGGCATGAACTTGCCTTCCGCTCGTTCGGCAAATTCTTTCCACAGGATGGCTTCACGAGCACTCCGATGCCCGCAATAGATAGTGTTAACTATCACATTTTGAAGCACTACTGATTCTGCAAGCTTGTCCAGTTTCACTTCGGGGTCCTGGTCAGCTGGTTCATTGCCACAAACAAAGATCACTTTGAGTGCCGCTGGGTCTTTCGACCAATCCAACTCACGCAAGGCTGTTTGCGTAACACGACCAACGTACTCAGTGCCACCGTACGTTTTCAGGTCGAAGAGCTTTTCTGAAACCTTATCCAGATCAGTCGTCAAACCTACATCCAGTCGTACCCAGCCGGTTGAGGCTGAGTAGCCATCATTACCATAGCTGTAAATCGCTACACGCAGAAATGGTGTGGGCTTGGCCCGTCCGAAATCATTAACGATGTCCCAAAGCTTTCGTTTCGCGGAATCGATCAACCCGTCCATGCTGTTGGACGTGTCCAGGCAGATAACCAGATCGACTGGTTTACCTTGCTTTTGTTGTCCAATAAGGGGGACGGGAAGGCACAACATGATGGATGCCATCAGCATCACAAGCGACTTGAACATGACCGTATCCTGCAATGAGATGTGACAACAATACGACGAATGTTTTATTCAAACAGTTTGACGGAAATGTC
>CAYPJB010000548.1:0-2657 GCA_964410845.1 uncultured Bacteroidales bacterium
GCCCGCGGTCGTCACTTCATCTTCCTGATCGATAACAGCGCCAGCATGGCTGCGGTGGATGTGGCACCTACCAGGCTCGAACTGGCCAAGACCAAGGTAAAGGAACGAGTCGATGCCATGGACACCAGCGACCAGGCCATGGTAATCCTCTTCAATGAAGAAGCTCAGATTCTGCAGTCGTACACCAACCGCAAGCCTGATCTGAAAGCAGCCATTGACCGCATTCCGCAGACCCAGCGTACCACACGCCTGCAAGCTGCACTCGAGCTGGCGGAGGGACAAGCCAATCCACGCCGCTCTGCGGAAGAAGGTGTCATCGAAGACCCCAGCGTGAACATGGCCCGTTCGCTCGGTTCGGCAGAAGGCATTCAGACCGAAGTCCTCATCTTCAGTGATGGTCGCTTCCCCGATGTCCAGAACTTCTCGCTGGGCAAACTCCGCCCGTCGCTCATCACCATCGGTTCGGAATCGAACAACGTCGGCATCACCTGGGCGAACCTCAAGCGTGACGAGAACCGGCCTGACCTCTTCGAAGTCACAATCAGGGTCCAGAACTTCGGCAAAGAGACCATCAAGGAAGGTATCGCGCTCCAGCTTGAAACCTTTGCCTACGGCGACCGTACCGATGTCCAACTCAAACGCTTACTACTGGGCGGGCGAACCAGGCAGGAACGGGATGCCAGCACTCCGGAAGGGGTCAAATACAAACAAATGATTGATCTGCCCGGCACCAGCGAACCGGAACCACTTATCACCTTCACCGTGAAAGATCCCGGTCAAGGCTATCTCAAGATCACGTTGCTTGATACGGCAAGCAACACCACTTGGAAGGATATGCTGCCCAGCGACAACATCGTCTGGCTGGCGATCACGCCGGTTCGCAAGGCCCGCATCCTGCGATGTGGTCCGAGCAACGAAATCCTGGATGCCTACTTCACTGCTGCGGGTTCCAAGGAACGGGCGGTCATCACCACCATTGATGGCAACGATCTCACTGAGAAGAACGAAACCTACAAGCAGGCGCTGCAGACCGAAGCGTTCGATCTCGTCATCTTCGACCGCGTCGCCCCAACGACCACTGAGTTGATGCCTCAGGCTAACACCTTCTTCATCGGCCAGTGTCCGCCGTTCCCCGGTGGCAACTGGAACGATCTGCCTACGCTGAAGAAGTTGTTCGTGAAAGACTACCGCGTGGCCCATCCGCTCTTCAATGGCATTGAGACGCTGCAAGGCATGACTGTCGATGAAGCCCGGGCCATGCCGCTCGAAGCCCGCCCGAAGCGAGCGTCAGCCCTCATCGAATCGCAACGCGAACCGCTCCTCTGGAACTTCGGCCGCGAACGGTACAGCGACCTGGTGCTCATGTTCCCGCTCGTGCTGGGGCAAGCAGGCAACGTCTGGAATACCAACTGGCCCCGACAACCCGCAGGCACGCTGCCCCTCTTCCTCGATAACGTCATCCTGCAACTGGGCCGCTACCAGGAAATCGAAAGCCCCATCCGTCCCGGGGTCAACAAACTCCTCAGCCCCGGTGGCACCGTCAGCGATGTTACCGTGAAACGAGTCGAACATACTGCATCGAATGCTACCAAGATCACCCGACGCCAAGGCCAGGACCTCGTCTTCGGCGACACCGACGTCGTCGGCCTTTACGAAGCTAACTGGGGCGAAAGACAACCCTTCCGCTTCAGCGTCAACCTCTTCGACCAGGAAGAAAGCAACATCGCGACCAGGGATAACATTCGCATCGGCTACGATACCGTGAAAGCCGAGCAAGCCCCGGTGAAAGCCAGACGAGAACTCTGGCAATGGTTCGCCGGCCTGGCTCTGGTGGCACTGCTCATCGAATGGGTGCTGTATGTGCAGCGGATTCGGGTGTAAGGGAGTACCCCGCCTTTTTGGTTGAAAGATTCTGACCAACATTCAACCACGGAGTGGGAAAGCATGTCAATCTGCTTGCCCGCACCGGTATGATGTTTTGGATTACTTCTTCTTCGCTGCAGCCAGCTTCGAACTACTGCCCGATTTCTTCAGCACAGCAGAGGGGCACACGTCGTGCATCGGGCAGGCACTGCATTTGGGGCTTGCTTCGTAGCAGTATTCCTGAGCGATCATCGTCAGAGCTTCTGCTGCTGCAATTCCCTTCGTCTTGGGGATCGCATTCTCCAGTGATGCCTGGGCTGATTCGATATCAGCGAGGTCTTCGACGATATGGAGCCGTTTCAGGCAGCGAAGAATGTCATCATCAACGGGGATAGCGTGGCCATCCATGCTGTGTCGTAGAACATAAGCAACCATGAACGGCGAGGAGCCTCGGTAGCGTTCGAGGACCTTCTGTGCCTGCTTGACACCCTTCTTGTGCAGCCCTTCGAGATCGAAGGAATAGGTCGTTTCAAAGACTTCCTGTAAGATCGAGATGATGCGTTCGGCTCGATCCATGTTGTCAGGCAATTGCTGCAGGGCACGAGCTACTTCGCGAGCAGCACTGACACGTACCTCATTGAGATCGAAGAAGGCTTCGCCTAGTTTCTTGTAGGCTTCATCGGCTTCCTCACGGCTGGTACCTTCACGACAGATGGCGTAGACCATGCGATGAAGCACATCGAGCGGGGCTGGATCATCGGTCTTCTTGACCAGGCCAGCGAGCTTCGCGAGTA
>CAYPJB010000549.1:0-2645 GCA_964410845.1 uncultured Bacteroidales bacterium
CTTTTCCTGATACGAATATCAGCATTCAATCGACTAGCTGCCCGGATGCCTTGCTCCATCAAAGTGACCTATAGCGTTTGCATGCAGCAAGGTGTAAAGTGTCAGCTGAGTTCACTCTCGCAATTTCTCGGGGTGTTTTATGAATTCTCGCTGCTTGCTCTGGATTGTCGTTATTGTTGGATTTCAATCGAACATCCATGCACAACAGCCAACACATCCTGTAACACCCAAGGACTATAGTTCCATCGCTACGATTACCAATGTAGCCCTCAGCCCTGATGGCAAATGTATTGCCTACACTGATGCTCGATGGCAAGTGACAACTGATGATCGGAAATCAGACCTCTGGCTCATTTCTACTGCGGAAGCAGCAGCACCACAACGATTGACCTTTGATCGTTCCAATGCACGTTCATTGAAATGGTCACATGACAGCAAACACATTTACTTCCTGGCCAACAAGAAACGAGAATCAGAAAAGAAAGCACCCTACGATGGAACCACTCAGGTCTGGCGAATCAATCCTTTTGCTGCATGTGAGGCTCAAGCGGTAACTTCCGTAGAAGGTGGAGTCACTGGATATGATTTAGCCAGCAAGAACGGTGCATTATTTTACAGCATCGATGCTAGCGAAACCGATCAGGATGCATTCACTGCGTTACGCAACCAGTATGCCAAGCTCGAGTACAGCCATGGCAAACGGCAGGTTTCGCAGATCTGGAAACTCGATCTGACAACGTGGCGATCAGAGAAAGTTATCGATGAGAAACGTTACGTTCGTGAGTTTTCAGTTAGTCGTGATGGAAAGCGTGTGGCTGTCATTTCCGCTTACGATGACAGCGTGATCAAGTCAGAAGGTGAATCCCGTGTTGATATCTGGGAAAATGGCAAACTCACTACTCCATCCACTGAGCCATATCGCAGCAAAGCCCACTCACCACATGCATGGCTGGAAGACCTGGCCTGGTCTTACGACGGGAACAAGTTAGCGTTTAATGCCATTTTTGATGGGCATCCCACAGAGTTGGTCATCATCACCAGCAGCGAATCGGGGTGGAACACTGCTCTCATGGAAAGGCCCAGCAATGTTCATGTCAATGGATATGGCTCACACCTCAAGTGGCACCCGAAAGGAGACTTGCACTTTGTTGCCGAGATGGAAGGCAGATCGTTCGTTCTGTCATCTGATCCGCAGATATTGAAGAGCGTCGACAAGGACAAACTACCTGATCGGGTCATCTATGGATTCGATTTGAACGATGCAGGAACACTGGGTGCCTTTGTCATGGGGCAATCTAACCAGATGGGAGACCTCTACCTGGCTGATTTTGCAACGGGCAGCACGTTGAGAAAACTGCTGGAAGTCAACCCTCAGATCAAACATTGGCAGTTGCCAAAGGTCCGACACATTAACTGGAAAGGAAAAGACGGTACAACGGTTGGTGGTATTCTAGAATTGCCATTTGACTATCAGTCAGGAACAAGGCTCCCGCTTGTTGTGGCAATGCATGGCGGCCCCACAACCTCATCCAAAGCCAGCCTCGAGTTTGATCCCCACAACGGCAGAGTCTATTTCGCAGCCCGGGGATATGCAGTTCTGCTGCCTAACTACCGTGGTTCAACTGGTTATGGAGATAAGTTTCTCACAGATCTACTTGGCAAAGAAAACGAAGTGGAAGTCAACGACATCATCGCAGGCGTTGAACATTTCATTCAGGAAGGCATAGCCGATCCTGACCGAGTGGGAGTCATGGGATGGAGCAATGGTGGATACTTGACAAACTGTCTGATCACAAGAAAGAACCTTCCGTTCAAACTCAAAGCTGCCAGTTCAGGCGCTGGTATTCTGGACACAGTGATGGAATGGGGCATCAATGATGAACCTGCATACCCCAAAGTGCTTAAGAAGGGCATGCCTTGGGAAGTTCCGGACATTTATAAGATTACTTCGCCAACCTATCAGTTGGGTAATGTGACAACTCCAACGCTGATACATGTTGGAGGGAATGATGTGCGTTGTCCACCCGGCCACAGCCGTATGTTATACCGGGCACTGAAGGAGTTCATTCACGTGCCGACCGAATTGGTCGTCTATCCTGGTGAACCACATGGTCTAACCAAGTATTCAAACCGTGTAGCCAAGATGGAATGGGACCTCGCGTGGTTTGACAAGTACCTGAAGGCGAGGTAGTGATCGTTGACGCGGCTACATAATTACCACCATTAGCTCTACAAGAGAATCCGTATGCCAGTTTTCATCTTGACGATGTCCTTGCACCTCTCAGTAGTTGCGGCAAGTTCCAAGAGTCATTTTCCTGAAATGGTCTTAACCCTTGAACAGGCAAATCAGTTCGCCAGGCTGGCACTGAAAGGCATCCTCAAGGAATACCCCAACAAGCCAGCTGATGTGCTGAATGGGGATGATGATGTAAAGAAGCCTCGCGAAATACACCCTGCGTTCTACGGCTGTTACGATTGGCATTCAGCAGTGCATGGTCACTGGATGCTGATTCGGTTGCTGAAGCACTTCCCCAATATGCCTTTGCAACAAGAAATTCGAAGTGCATTAGCAGCCAATCTAACTGCAAAGATCGCCGAAACCCTGATAAACGTCGAATGTTATTTCGTCGCCCTTCCCCGGTACA
>CAYPJB010000550.1:0-2632 GCA_964410845.1 uncultured Bacteroidales bacterium
CAGATCGCATACAGACTATCGACAGTGCGAATGCGTAGCTGAGCCCGCTCCAGTTCGCGCTCCACGAGACGGGGACGTTGATCAGCCGGACGGGCTTTGCTTCGAATACGGGGCAAAGATGCAGACTTGCTCATAGCCACCTCAAGAAACAGGCATAGTGATTATACCTGAAAGATCACAGCGAGCATGGTCAAACTCATTGGAATTGACGCTGACTACCATTTCAGAATATCTTCTCATAACTAGTGTCTACTGCTGCCCGAATGGCCTGTCGATATAGAATCTTCTTGGCAGCATTCTTCTTGAAAGGGACGTTCATGTCCTTCTTTCTCCTTCTGACGTGCCTTCTCCCTCTGTACGACGATCCACCGGCCAGGAAAGATGATCCCAAAGAGACATCATCGCCCAAAGATGAGCTCCCCAAGCCCAAGAAGGTGGAAAACCCTGCTACTTCGGGCGAAATCGATAATGCTATCAAACGAGGCATCGCCTATTTGCTGGATAACCAGAACAAGGATGGTTCCTGGGGCAATGCCCGTAATACCAAAGACCTGAACATCTACGCCCCTACTGCTGCCAGTCACTTGGCATACCGGGGTGGTTGTACCGCTTTGGTGGTTTGTGCCCTGTGTGAAGTGGGTACCGGGGACCCGGCTGCGGTCAAAGCTTTGGAACGTGGGGAAAAGTGGATCTTCGAAAAGCTGCCTGAACTGCGTCGTGATACTCCGGATGTAATTTACAACATCTGGGGGCATGCCTACGGCATCAAAGCCCTGGTTCGCATGCACAAGCGTCTGCCTGACGATAAGGAACGACAGAAGAAAATCGAAGCGGCCATTTCCAGGCAGATAGAACTGCTGGGCAAATACGAATCCGTCGATGGCGGCTGGGGGTATTACGACTTCAAGGCAGGTACTCAAAAGCCTTCTTCAGATGCCACCAGTTTTATCACTGCTACGGTGCTTATTGCTCTCCATGAGGCTCAGGAGCTTGGAATCAAGGCGCCTGAAAAACTTGTTAAGCGAGCGGTGGATTCGATCCAGCGACAACGCAAGAAAGATAACAGTTACGTGTATGGTGAATACTTGAAACTGAGGCCGATGCTGCCGATCAACCGACCAGCAGGCAGCTTGGGGCGTTCACAAGCCTGTAACCTGGCCCTGCAACTGTGGGGCGACAAAACCATCGATGACAAAGTACATATTACCTGGCTGGATCGACTTTATTCCCGTAACATGTGGCTCGACATCGGTCGCAAAAGACCTGTACCCCATGAAGCCTATTTCCAGATCGCAGGCTACTTCTTCTTCTATGGGCATTACTACGGAGCGCTTTGTATTGATGCACTGCCGGAGAAAGATCGTCCGTTCTATCAGGAGCAACTCGCCAAGGTCATGCTGCCTTTACAAGAGAAGGACGGCAGCTGGTGGGATTATCCCCTGTACAATTACCACTACGCATACGGGACTGCATACGTGCTGATGTCGCTCAAGCGGGCGCAGAAGCTGCCCGCGAAACAGTAACCCATGCCTGTAATGGTTATCAGCAAGAGCAGGAGTAATTAGATTCCTGCTATTTGTCCGCTCGGCGAAACGCCCCGAGTAGTCCGAAGAACGATTTCGTCCGTTCCCACCATGTTGGGCTGTGTTCCCATTTCAGCATCTTCGACAATACTTCATCATTCGTCGCAGCGGTGCTTCCCATGGGGTCGAAATGTGGTCGCCACTTGATCAAGCGATAGCTGACCACCTGGGGTGTGGTCATTTCCAGTAGCCCTTCAGACCCCTGGGTAATTCCCCAACCGCTTCGTCCTACCCCTCCGAATGGAGTGGCGGGATGCCCTACCGCTACCACCACATCATTGATCGTCGCCAGCCCGCAGGGGATTTGTGGAATCAGTTCTCGTGCATGCTGATGGTTCTCGGTAAAGATCGAAAATGCCAGACCATAGTCGGATGACTTGATGCCCGCGATGGCTTCGCTGAGCTCTTCGTAAGGTATAATCATCGAGACTGGAGCGAAGAGTGCTTCCTTGCAGATGGACATCTGCGGACGCACTTCACTCAAGATGATTGGCACCCCGTTCTCTTCAGGCAACTGGCCACTCGCAGGCACCACCACTCGAGCACCTTCTGCACTGGCTGCATCAGCCAGCTTGGCAATGAACTCCTTCTGAGCAGGCATCGCCAGCGGTCGCTGCATCGGGAACTTTGCTGCAAGTGCCTGTAATTTCTCTTCCATCGTTTTCAGATGTTGCCGAGGAACGAAGATGCGTCGGCTCGAAACGCAAGTCTGCCCCGAGTTCACCGTCGTGCCGAAATAGATACCTCGTGCTGCCAGGTCGAGATCAGCATCAGCAAGGACGAGGCACGCATCGTGGCCGGAGAGTTCCAAGGTCGAGGGGATAAGTCGTTCGCCGAGTCGGGCTGCAAGCTTGCGACCGGTGGTATCGTGGCCGGTGAAGACGACGTAGTCGATGTCCGCTTCCGCCAGCTTCGGACCCCACTCACGTTCTGCTGGAAGTACATTCACCAGATCATCGGTAACACCCGCCTGTCGCAGCCACTGGATAGTGACTTGTGCTGTTCGTGGTGCAATCTCGCTGGGCTTCCAGATGACGACGTTCCCTGCC
>CAYPJB010000551.1:0-2632 GCA_964410845.1 uncultured Bacteroidales bacterium
TGATGCGGCATTCGATGGCACATCCGCGGTGAACCACCTGCTTCTGGGTGAAAGACAATGGTTCGCCCGCAGCCACACGGATCTGTTCCTTGACGAGATCGATACCTGTGACGAGTTCCGTCACCGGATGCTCGACCTGGATGCGGCTGTTCACTTCGATGAAGTAGAACTTGTGGTCCTTATCTACCAGGAACTCGCAGGTGCCGGCGTTGTAGTAGCCTGCAGTCTTGGCCAATCGCACAGCTGCGCTGCAGATTTCTTCACGTACTTTGTTCGAGAGGTGAGGTGCTGGCGATTCTTCGACGAGCTTCTGATGCCGACGCTGCAAGGAGCAGTCGCGTTCCCACAGGTGAACCACGTTCCCCTTGGTATCGCCAATGAACTGCACTTCGACGTGGCGAGGCTGTTCGACATACTTTTCCAGGAAGACGCTGCCATCCTTGAAGGCAGCTTCCGCTTCCTGACGAGCCTGCTTGAGACCCGTCTTCAGGCTGATCTCGTTATGGGCGACGCGCATGCCGCGTCCGCCACCGCCTGCTGCGGCTTTCACCAGCACAGGGTAGCCGATTTGAGCTGCAATTTTGATGGCATCTTCTTCTTTGGTAATCAGGCCATCAGAACCAGGCACCAGGGGGACCTTGGCAGCTCGCGCAATCTTCTTGGCTTCGTTCTTGTTGCCCAGCTTCTTCATGGCCTCTGCGGGTGGGCCGATGAATTCGATCTTGCATTCCCGGCAGACCTGAGCAAAGTGGGCATTTTCTGAAAGAAACCCGTAGCCCGGGTGGATGGCCTGGACATCGGTGAGTTCAGCAGCTGCTATGATGCGGCCGATGTGCAGATAGCTCTCGCCAGCAATGGGCGGACCAATGCAAATGGCTTCATCAGCCAGCTTGAGGTAAGGGGCGTCGCGATCAGCTTCGCTGAAGACGGCTACCACCTGGATGCCAAGATCGCGGCAGGCTCGAATAACCCGCAGCGCGATTTCACCACGATTTGCAACGAGAATACGTTTGAACATGCCATTCGCTTGAAGGGAACGATGGATCGATACTGCTCTCCGTGAGCTTACGCTTCACGGCTTAGATGACAATTCACACTAATCGGGTTCAACCAGGAAGAGAACCTGCCCGTATTCGACGGGTGCCTTGTCATCTACCTTGATCGAGGTAATGGTGCCTGATACCTCAGCAGGGATTTCATTGAAGACCTTCATTGCTTCGATGATGCATACCACGGTATCGGCCTTCACCTTGGTGCCAACCTTGACGAAAGGTTCGGCATCAGGGCTGGACGAACGATAGAAGGTACCTGGCGTGGGGCTCTTGACTTCCAGCAGCTTCTTTCCAGTTGCTACCGGCTGTGAAGGTGCTGGAGTTGCAGCAGCAACAGCAGCAGGTGCTGGTGCTGCAGCAGGCGCCACCGCAGGTGCCAGGGCCATGGGTGCCACTGCTACATGCTTGGGACCTCGCCGAAGACGAATGACCTGATCACCTTCTTCCAGGTGTACTTCGGTGAGTTCGTGCTGGCTCATCAGTTTGACGAGGTGATCAACGACATGAACATCAAAAGGACGGGGCATGGTACTTTCAGATTTCTTCGGGTCCGCCACGTTGGCATACTCCCTAAATGAGCTGGAAAAGGAGGTAATTACCAGGCCACGGTCATCGCGTCAAAATCGCGATCGAGCGTGGAAAGCCTTTGGGCACCACCGGGCGTAATGAGGTAATTGTCCTCAATTCGCACGCCTCCCCAATCAGGAAGGTAGATGCCTGGCTCAATGGTAACCACCATGCCGGGTTGCAGAATGATCTCAACACCCAGACGCATTTGCGGTGCTTCGTGAACATCCAAGCCGATACCGTGTCCTAAGCCATGTGAATAAGGGATTAACCCTCGGGCTTCTATCGCCTCGCGGGCAGCTACATCAATACTGGAACCAGGAACTCCCGGTTTCAGTGCTTTGGCAGCAGCTTCGTGGGCGGCGAACACCGCATCGTAAATGGGCTTCAGCCTTGAAGTTATATTGTTACGGAGGGGGCAAGTTCGGGTCAAGTCGCTGACATAGCCGTTGGAACGGGCACCCCAATCGACCAGCAGCAACTCCTCTTTCTGTAGCGACAGCTTCGTTGGCGGTGCATGAGGAAGCGCCCCCCGTGGCCCCGCTGCAATGATGGCTGGAAAGCTGCCCGCTTCCGCACCACCATCACGCAACAGCATTTCCATGCGATGATGCAACGAGATCTCAATATCTGCTGGTCGAATGAACTGTTTGAACCGCACGAACGCCCGCTCAGCAATCTGAATCGCATGCTGGATGGCTAGGATCTCCGCCTCATCCTTGATCATGCGAAGTTGCTCAACTGCATCACCCAGGGCTTTCCACGAAACCGTGGTCAGCCCGGTTCGCAGCACTTCAAACTCCGCCAGCGTCAGGTGACCGGCTTCACAACCGATGTTAGTCCACCCGGTAGACTTGAGTTGCTCGATAGCTGCAGGAGTCAACTTCTGCCCCGGTGGCCGAATGTAGAGCGGAATCCCCGGACACTCTTCTTCCAACTGCTGCGTGTACCGCCCATCGCTGACCAGGAGCGTGACGTTCTTGCTCAGTAGCAGATAGGTCGAATCCCCCGTG
>CAYPJB010000552.1:0-2631 GCA_964410845.1 uncultured Bacteroidales bacterium
TGCAGTTGTACCTGCTCGATCACTTGGGAGAATTGTCTTTCCCACACGGAATGGCTCATTGCTTGAGCACGTTGCAGAGCGGCTTGCCTGGCGACTTGAACCAATGGTTGTTGCATTGAACTGATGATGTCTCGTAATCGCTCTCCATATTGAGTTGCTGATGCATAGTGTGCTTCGACAAATTCCCGGCCGCGAATGCCCAGCGATTTACGTAGTGCCGGAGTTGATTGCCAGAGTTCCACAATCTCAGCCAGTTCTTCAGCATTTCCGATACTGACACCAGCCTGCGAACGCGATACCTGATCCACCAGCACTGCACACAGGCTATCAACGATGACAGGTACGCCTTGTGCCCAGGCTTCCAGTGCAACAATGGAGAGAGATTCGTTGCGTGATAAGTGAATCAGTCCGAGTGCTCCAGCAATGACATCTCGCTTGACAGCATCGCTGACGAATCCTTTGTCAAGGAGCCAGGGCTTGCGAGGCAACTTCATCGGTCCCTGACCGAGACAAATCAGCTGGATGGGCACCTCACGTTTCGAATTGAGTTGCTCCAAATACTGGAGCAATCGATCCAGACCTTTTTCCGGACAGTAACGGCCACAATAAACAAGGTATGGTGATGGCAGCGTTGCTGGCTGTTCTGATCGTTGCAGTAGAACATCAGAAAGCACGGTACCTACGACTGCATGCCGTGGATGACTGATGCCCAGGTTCCTGGCAGTAAAACCAGCCTCGGCTTCAGTGTGAAAAAGCAGGCCGGCTACCTGACGATACACCTGTTGGAAACACCTCAGCCTGGCCAGCGGTTCATCGTGAAAGCACGGGGCGAGCAACACACGATTGGCGAAATGTTGTGCAACTTCGTAAATCAACTTGAAGAGATAGGGGCCGGTGATAATGGCTTGCCATTGTTCACGTCGTTCTAGCAAAGCAGCAATTAAGGTCTGTGATCCCAATGAGTTCTGCAAATAGCTCTCTTCAACAGCGGGAGAGACGTTTCCTGCCTGTTCCCGAATAGTCTGGTAAGCCTGACCTAACTGGTTGGCATCAAAGGTATCGATAGAGAATCGATGAACCGTGAAGCCATCTTCCTGAATGGTTCCGATGGGTAATGTGTTGCTCCATTGGCTTTCGTGCGTGTTGCAGGTGGTGAAGATCTCAACATCGAACCCAAGGGCTTGCAGCGAATGAGCCATTATCCTTAATGACTTTTCCGCTCCGCCCGCGAAGTGGCTGCCGAAACGATGGGTTACAATGGCAATCTTATTCGTAACCGTGGACTTGGGTTTGGTGATCATTCTACTGATCGAGTCTGCCCACGCTTGGGAATCGGTTGCATCGCATTGAATGCCACCATGCTGAACTACTTCAGGCAAGGCACCAAGCGAGCTGATGAGGACAGGTTTCCCTCGCTGCATCGCTTCGACTGCTGGCATGCCGAAACATTCATGCAGAGATGGAAGAGCCAGCACATCAGCAGCCTGGTACCAGCCAGCCAGTTCACGATCAGGAACACTGCCCAGGAAGTGGACACGCTCCTGTAGCCCCAGCTGTTGAATGAGTTGCTGAGATTCAGCCAGGTGCTCATGGTAAATGTCATCTTGTGGACCAATGAAGACGAGATGCAGTTGCTGTTCTTGAAACCATAATTGATGGAGGGCTTCGATCAGCAATTGCGGCTGTTTATTGCGAGCAAATCTGCCGACAAAAAGCAGAATCTCAGCGTGGCTGAGGCCATGCCGTTGCTTCAGAGTGGTCCCCGAATCTATTTCATCTGTTCGAACGGGAGCAACCCAGCAGGGAATCTGGTGGATACGTAGTTCAGAAATGCCCGTTGCATCAATCAATTCCTGTTTTGCGAAGTGGCTATGCACCAGAATGATATCGCTAGCCCAGAGCAGAAGCCGTTGTCGTTGTGCCAGTTGCAGTTCATGCTGCAGACCGGAGTCTGCCAGGTCACACGGAGTGAGGCCATGATAGTCGACGATAATCCGTGGTCCCTGACCTTGCAATGCAGGCAACAGATACATGAGATCGTAGGCTGCACCGAACTCAGCGATTACCAGATCAGAACTAAGCAAGTACTCACGCAGTGAATCATCCCGCCAGATTTGTTTGCAGGTGCCTGTAAATATCTGTGCATCACTAATGGAGTTGGGTTCACTCAAATAGAGTCGAACTTCAGCGCCAAGTTGCTGGAAATAACTCAGCTTGGCTGATACTTGCTGGCCGATGGCATCGCCCGGACGGGCATTTCGTGATAGCAGCGCAACTCGCATGGCATCCTTGCCTGGGTTGTGAACATACGAAGTCTACCAAGCGGCTTGCGAACCAACAAGTGAAGCTTGTACGTTACAGACTCTGGTAGTTGCTTTCTGTAAACAGCAACCGATTGTTAAAACCTTACCTTGGTTGCTGGCTCATCGAAGCCATTGATGATCAGGAAATCGCGTGCCTTTTCAGCTATGGTTACTGCATCGTGGCTGTGCCGGCTGAGTTCTACATGCAAACCACCCTGATAATTGATGTTGTGCAGTGATTTGGCGATGCTGGTGAATTCCATCGTCCCTTCACCAAAGAAAAGGTGATCGTGGACTCCGGGCTTCATGTCTTCAATGTGAATGTTCA
>CAYPJB010000553.1:0-2628 GCA_964410845.1 uncultured Bacteroidales bacterium
AGATCGCGCCACGCGTCATGGGCTTACGGCGCAGGCTCAGGAAGAAACAACTCTTCGGATCGACGGGGCCCCGCACCTGGCGATAGAGCTTCATCATGGCAAGGGCAGAGGTATTCAGCGGTACACTCCGTTGATGACCTCCTTTACCCGTGACACGAATACGCTTGTTCTCCAGATCGACATCCTCCTCTTTGAGCGTGGCACACTCCGTGGCGCGAATGCCTGTGGCATAGAACAGCCTCAGCATGGTTCGATCACGGATCATCAGCACACTCTCGCCCTGCGGAGCATTGAGTAACCGTGCTACCTCGTCCTTCGAGAGAAAGACCGGCAGCTTCTGGGGGGCTGCTTTCACTTTGGGGAAGCCTTCCATCGGATTCTCCACGGGACGAATGAACTGCAGCGATTGCAGGCCATCATAAAAGCACTTCAGGATCGTGAGATGGCGGTTCACGGCTGAATCGCCGTTCTTCCGCTCGGTGCGGAGATACTGCAGATACTCCAGCACCTCGCGGGGATGAATGGCACCGGGAGCCTTGTTCTCCAGCTTGACCTCCACATAGCTGATGAATTGCCGAAGGCTGCGGTCATAGGACGTGATCGAGGAAATAGCCAGACCACGCGCCGAGCAACTGATACCCAGATAACTCTTCAGGCAATGTTGCCAGATCATGCGACATCTCCTTCATTCAGGTGCTCCACCATGGCCTCCTGATCCTTCTCCAGCACGTGAAGATACACGCCCGTCTCCTGCGGACTGCGATGCCCCATCAGCGATGCGATCACGGCGAGATCCACTCCCCGATCCATGAGATGCGTCGCAAACGAATGACGCAATACCTTAGGCGTTACGCCCTCTTCCAGGCCAGCTCGCTTTGCAGCAGCCTTGACCACCTCCCCCAGTTCCTTCGTCGAAACCTGCTTCCCGAGAAGGGAACGAAGCAGGAACCCTCGCTGCCCACCGCGTTCCCGGAGATAGGCCAGCAACTCCGTGTACACCCCAGAAGGGATCGGAATGGTGCGTTGGCGATCTCCTTTACCTCGTTGAATAAAGAGCTCCTGGCGCTCGTGATCCACATCCTGCAGACGCACGAAGCGGAGTTCCTTCGTTCTGACCCCACAGCCATAGAACAACAGCACGATGATACGTTCCCGCCGCTGTTCTGCCGTACTGGAGGGGCACGCTTCTATCAGGCGACGCGCCTCGTCTACCGTCAGCCAACGGGGTTTGGAAGGCCGCGTCGTATCCTGCAGACGAAACCCCTTCAACACATTGCACTCGCACCGGCCGGATCGATAGCTGAACGTCAGGAACATGTTGAGGTGGCTGATACACTTGCCCAGGGTGCGGGGTGACATCCCCCGCCGTCGCGATGCCTCCAGCCAGGCCAGATAGGTATGAAACGACACCTGCCATAACCGCTCGCTGATCCCCTGATCATGCAACCACCAGCTCACGCGATTGAGCGTACAACGGGCATCCCGGATGGTACCAGCTGCCTTCTTCTCCACATCCTGGTAATAGTTCAGGTAACTGTCATACCAGGCATCCCAAGCCGGGGATGTCTGCTGGCTACGCTTCGTCTTCATGCTGCACCTCCTCGTTGTTGAAGCCAATCATTCAATGGATGACGTTCGATCGCTGCCCGCCGCTGTGGATCGCTAAAATGCAGATAACGCATGGTGGTACTCACCGAGGCATGACCTAGAATCCGCTGCACTTCAGTGAGGCTTACTCCTGCTTCCAGTAAATCCGAAGCACAGCTGTGGCGGAACTGATGCAACTTCTTCACTTCCACCTGCATCCGCTTTGCCAGGCGAGACACACCACCCCAGAGCGAGGGACCCGTGGCACGACCACCCTTCTGATTGATGAACAAGGCGGTCTCCGTCACCTTCCCCAATGCCTCCAACCTCTGGGCGCGTTCCGGCAGATACGTCTCGAGACAACGGGTTATCAGATCCAACAGCGGCAAGCTCAATTGCTTCCCCGTCTTCCGCAAGTCCGCTCGAACCAGACCGTCTTCCGTCTGCCAATCACTCACGTTCAATCGTGCTACTTCACCACGACGCAGACCCAGTCCGTACAATAGTGACAGCACGCACAGCCACCGCTTCTGACCGTACGACGACTTCGTGGTAGCCGCTCCTTCCCACAACCTGGTCATCACCTCTCGACTAATCCGCTGCGGAGCCTTGGCATAGGGATGGATCTTCGGACCACGCATCCACGCCAGCGGGTTCTTCTGCCAGTTGCCATCACGCACCATCCACGTTCCAAATCGACGCAGCTTCCCTATCACATCACCCACCGTCGCCTTGGAAATGGCTACACAACGAACACCAAGATACTTCTGCATCAACTCCGTGTCGATCTCCTCCAACTCCATGGTCGAGCGTGTGCCCAGAAGCCAATTGCCCAACCGTTCCAGCTCACGCCGCGTTGCCTTCCGCCTCTCCTCACCCATCCCGCGTGACTGGCACTCTGCCAAATAACGGGTTATCAACTCATACCAGCGTTGCATTGTCGTCTCCTGTGTCACATGAAAATAAACAAAGGCACCAACCCCAAGTCAGTGCCTCACGTGACTTTACCAGACAATACGACAACCAATACGACGCTTTCTG
>CAYPJB010000554.1:0-2628 GCA_964410845.1 uncultured Bacteroidales bacterium
TGGCTGCAGCCCGGATCATGGTCGGGCCGCCGATGTCGATGTTGTCGATGGCTTTGGCCAGGGTGCAGTCGGGTTGGGCAACGGTGTCTTCGAAGGTGTAAAGGTTGCAGACGATGAGGTCGAAGACAAGCAGCTTATGCTCTTCGAGTGTCTTGAGGTGATCAGCCTTATCACGCTTGTAGAGGATGCCTGCATGCACAGCGGGGTGAAGGGTCTTCACGCGGCCATCGAGCATTTCAGGGAAGTGGGTGACTTCGCTGACATCCTTCACAGGGATGCCTGCGTCAGCGATGGTCTTCTTGGTGCCGCCGGTGGAGATGAGTTCCACTTTGAGTGCATGCAGTTCCTGGGCCAGTTTCACGAGGCCGGTTTTATCGGTGACGCTGAGGAGAGCACGACGGATGGGGAGGTCTGTCATTGGTATTGTTCACTCGGAGTTGTTACAACGACAGGATATACAACTATCGGTGGAGGTGAAGGATGCGGTTTGCGCTCTTTTGTGCGGCCCGGCCTGGAGTGGATGCTCGCTACCGTGAACTGGCAGGCGATGTTGCTCGGTTTCTCATTCGGAATGGGCACAGCATCGTTTATGGCGGCGGCAATGTTGGACTGATGGGAGCCATCGCGGATGCAGCCATCGAAGCCAAGGGGGATATCGTCGGGATCATACCAGGATCGATGGTCGAAGCGGAACTGGCTCACCATGGCATCACCCGGCTCGAGATCGTCAGTACGATGCACGAAAGAAAAGCCCGCATTGAACAACTCGCTGATGCCTTCATTGCCTTGCCCGGAGGCTACGGCACCCTGGATGAGCTCTTCGAAATCATCACCTGGAAGCAACTCAAGCTGCACCAGAAACCCATCGGCATCCTCAATTGTCTGGGCTTCTTCGATGAACTGCTGGCGTGGATTGAGAAAACAGTAAGTGCCGGGTTCATTCCCGAGAAACAAGGCCGACTGTACCAGACCGCGAGAACGATCAAAGAACTTTTGCCATTACTGGTAGATACCGGCCTTCAGTGTAAGTGAGAATGGATCTTGTATTAGAGTACGTCAATCACCATTTTCATGAGATGACGGCATGCCACAGAACACCAAGCAGCTACGATCAGCTTCTGGTGTCTTCCGCTGGTGGATGGTGACTCTCTTACTGCTACTGTCGTACTGCTTGCGGCGACGTCGTGTACTTGCTACGTGATTGACGTACCGTCGTCGCATGAACCACCCCCGGCGACTTGCCGGGGGGCTAAATGCCAATTGAGACGGGACGGTTGGGTATTGCGAAGTGATTACTCATCCTCGTCATGGTGGATCTTGCCCACCTTGGCGACGATTTGCTGCTGCACGTTCGAAGGTACCTGGTCGTAGTGGCTGAACTCCATCGAGTAGCTGCCTTGTCCCTGGGTGATGCTGCCTAGCTGGGCGGCGTAGCGCATCACTTCGGCGAGCGGGGCTTTGGCTCGGATCACTTGCATGTCGCCTGCGACGGTGTCCTGATCTTCGACGCGAGCTCGCTTGGGATTGAGATCGCTCAGCACCGCACCGACGAACCTGCTGGGAACGGTCACTTCCAGGTTAACAACCGGTTCCAGCAGCACCGCATGGGCGTTCAGCAGTGCATTCTTGAATGCAATCCGTCCTGCGGTCTTGAATGCTGCTTCCGAACTATCTACGGGGTGATCCTTGCCGAAGTGGACTTCGACTGCGATGTCCTGCATGCGGTTGCCCGCCAGAGCACCCCGTTCCAGAATCTCCAGGCAACCCTTGTAAATGGCTGGAAGAAACTGGTTGGGGATGGTGCCACCCACGATGGAATCGATGAACGCGAAGTTGTGAACGGGATCATACTTGCTGTGGTCTTCCCGGTAATGCGGGAACTTCGCCTTGTTCATGAACTCCTTTTTACACTGTTCTTCACTGGTGATCTCGCGACTGAGGGGGAACACCCGGAGATGCACTTCGCCGAACTGCCCACGCCCACCAGACTGTTTCTTGTGTTTGTGGCTGGCTTCGCCATTGCGAGTGATGGTTTCCCGATACGCCACCTTCGGTTCGTGGGTGACGATCTCGAGGTTGAACCGTGACTTGAGTCGATGCTGAATCACATCCAGGTGCAGCGGACTCATGCCACTCACCACCAGTTCATGAGTCGCGGCATCGCGATGCGCTTTGAAGGTCGGGTCTTCCTCCGTCATCTTGTGCATGCTCTGCGATATCTTCTGCTCATCACCCCGGTTTTTCGGCTCGACTGCCAGGCTGAACATCGGAACGGGGAAAGTCGGATGTGGCATCTTCCCCACGTGGGAGCTGGTGCCCAGCGTATCTCCCACGTGCAGATCTTCCATCTTGGCCAAAGCGACGATATCGCCAGCGACCGCTTCATTCAGTGGCTTGTTAGTCTTCCCCTGCATCAGGAACATTCCACCGCCTCGTACCTGCTTACCGGTGCGAGCGTTGTAGAAGTGAGTGTCGGAGGTTATCTTGCCCGAAAACAATCGAAGGAAGCTGAGTGATCCGACGAACTTGTCATTGACCACTTTGAATATCTGGCCGACGGCAGGGCCTTCTTCCTTTACAGCCAGTTCGTGGTCATGAACGCCGATTTTGGGTTGGGCTTCGTCTTCT
>CAYPJB010000555.1:0-2628 GCA_964410845.1 uncultured Bacteroidales bacterium
TGCTTCAGGGGTTTTCACCGGAGCGGAAGCTGGTTCAGTTTCTTTCTTTCTGGCTACTGCTGGTTTGGGATCAACGATCATTCCCGGTCGAACTCGCTGGATGCCATTGACGATGACTCGTTCATCGGTGCGAAGCGGGCGGGGTTCCTTTCCTTCTTCCTTGACGGATTCGATGACCCGCATCCCTTCTTCCAGTCCCCCCGTGGTGACGTTGCAACGTTTCGCCTTATTATCGTCGCCCACCAGGTAGATGAACTTGGTACCCATATCCGAACCTAGTGCAACATCGGGAACCAGAATCGAGGGCACCGGATCACCAATACGAACACGCACCTTCGCGAACATTCCCGGCGTCAGCACTCGGCCGCCAGTCGTACCTTTCGGGTTAGGGAACTCCGCCTTCACTCGAATGGTACCTGTCTTGCGGTCTGCTTCGTTGTTGATAAAGACAATTCTCCCCAAGAGCGGGAATTGATTGGAGTGAATAGCCTGAATACCCATGTCAACAGGGATCTTGTCACCATTGGTGGATTTGATGATGCCTTTGCGTACGTTCTCCTGGATGCGCAGAATCACACTTTCCGGGGCATCAAAGGCGAGAAACATCTTATCCACTGCCACGATGGTGGTCAGCAGCGTCGTATTGGTCTGACCACCGGTTACCAGATTGCCTTCGGTAACGAGACGATCACCCACTTTGCCATCAATCGGTGCATCAATGGTGGTAAAGTCCAGGTCGAGTTCACTGGCCTGCAGTTTCGCCTTCTCTGCTTTGACGTTCGCTTCGGCTGATAATTTATCTCCGATTATCTTGTCCAGATCTTCCTGGGAAACCGCCCCCGTTTTGACCAGTTTCTCATTACGGTTGTAATCCAGTGTTAATCGGGCAACGAGTGCCTGGCTGCGTTCTATCAACGACTTCGCCTGGGCGATGTTGGCTTCAAAAGGTCGAGGATCGATGTCGAACAGGCGATCCCCCTTTTTCACTTCGACCCCGGGCTGAAAGTAAATCTTGTTGAGGTAGCCACTCACCCTGGCACGGATTTCCACCCGTTCGGTGGATTCCAGATTCCCTTGAAAGAACTCGTAGTAGGGGACAGTCTTGCTGATGGGGTTAGCCACGGTGACCATCGGCACCGGCTGTTCCGCTTTGACGGCTTGCGATTCCTTGTTGCAGCCGACCAAACCCGCCAAACTCAACATCGACGCCAGAAGCAGCCATTGGTTGTTCATCTGTCCCTCTATCCTCGACAGCAGCGGAATGCACAACGGCACACAAGTGTAGTCCGCCGAATTGCGTTAATTATCAATAAGCAGGAAACCTGCATCCAGCAACACCATAGTTCACGATATGGTAGTTGATGTTCTTTCATCAAACACTGGTAAAAATAACAGTTTTGGATTGGATAAGCGATCATAAAAAGGCTTGAATAGAGTCTTACACCATTGTGTTGTGGAGAGTGTTCATCATGTTCAACTTGATGTCTCGCACCAGGATAATGCAAGCTGCTGGCTTGATTTCCCTGGTGACAGTCGTGGGTTATGTCAGTTTGCAGGCCAGCACTAAGGAACCACTGCGACTTGCATCAGCGCAAGCCTTGTTGGATGCGGAAAAAGAAGTCGACACGTATCTCGCTGAAGTTGCTGCGGCCTTCAATAAACGAGACGCCAAAGCGGTTAGTGCGCTCTTTTCCCCGAAAGGTGAACTGGTTGATGCTGATGGCAATGTGCTTAACACACGAGCTGGACTGGAAGCACACTATGCTGAGATTTTCAGCAAAGCCAAACAGGCACAGATCAGTGTGGTGAAACAGAGCTTACGTGTCATCAATGACAACCTGGCACTGTACGATGGCGTAGCCACGGTCAAGCACTCCGAAAACGTCCCGGCACGGGAATCACGTTTTGGCGCCGTGCTTACCAAAGAGGGTGACCGTTGGTACATCGCCAGCATTCGTGATCTCGAAGAGCTGGATAATGGCCCAGCCATGATTCAGGAAAAACTCGGTGCCTTGAAGTGGCTGGTCGGGGACTGGGTGGAAGTGGGTGGCGCGTATCGCATCCATACATCCTGCCAGTGGAGTGACGACAAGCTGGCACTGATTCAACAGATTTCGATATCCGGACCATCTCTCAAGGAATTGAAGGCCACCCAGCGTATTTCATGGGACCCTGCCACGCAGAAAATCAAATCCTGGACACACGACTCGCTCGGCGGTCACACTGAAGCACTGTGGACAGCCAGTGGCGATCAGTGGATTGTCAAATCTTCTGGTTTCAACAGCGAGGGCGAAGCTGTTTCCATGACGATGACGTATCACCCCATCGATAAGGGACGAATTGATCTCTATTCTCGCGATCGCATTGTTGGCGATGAAGTGATGCCTGACATCGCGGTGACCCTGGTGCAGCGTCCACCAGAACCCAAGCCCTAAGCTGTGCATTCTTCATCCTTCCCAACATCCAGATATTTCAGAAAGACCTTATCATGAAACTTTCCAAGCGATTGTTGACTCTCGCCTCGCTCTCCGCGGTGGCATTGATCTGTTTTGTCACCACCGTGGAAGTCAGTGCACAACGCGGTGGCCGTGGTGGTGGAGGCCGTGGAGGTGGCGGTGGTGCCCGTGG
>CAYPJB010000556.1:0-2599 GCA_964410845.1 uncultured Bacteroidales bacterium
CCCTGCTGCTTGAGCAGATCAGCAATGGTAGGTGTCCAGTCGGGAATGCCATGATCGGAACCGGGCATGCCGATGGTCAGGAGACCAGTGCGGAAGGGGTGCTGCCCGAGGATAAAGGAAGCACGTCCCGCGGTGCAGCTCTGCTGAGCGTACGCATCGGTGAACATGGCGCCTTCTTTGGCAATACGATCGATGTTGGGAGTTCGGTACCCCATCATGCCGTGGTTGTAAACGCTGAGATTGTGCACGCCCACATCATCGCCCCACATCACGAGGATGTTTGGCTTCTTGCCATCCTGAGCGCTCTTAGCCATCACTTTCTTATTGTGAGCCATGATCGCGAGTGCCGGGGTGGTTCCCTGGCTGCAGCAGGAAGATGCAGGTTTGTTGATAAGAACAACGGGTGCATGCTCTGCAGTCGATTTGGAGGCAGGGGACAACGACCCCGCTGCCACACCATAGCCGAGCAGGCCGCAAGCCGCTGCGACAAGTGCCATCAAGAAATGAGTCCTTCTCATCATGAACACCTCGTATGAAAATGTTTGCAAAGCCCCGCCGACAAGAATAACCTTGTAGTAGCCAGGCCAGAACTTTGGGGAGATAATGAATTTAAGATGGGTAACATGGCAATCAAGTCGGAAACCCGCAATCATTCTGTTGCTGAGTAACCTTCGTGCAATATGCACTTTAATCATCTCAACACACGTGACTTTGACCAGCTTGCGCAGAGTGTGCATGCATGGGACGCTAGATTAAAACAATTGACGATTGGACCTTTCCATGGCTCGCTGTCGAGCTTGAAACTGGGACCTATCAGCTGCATGCAGTTGGCCACCAGTCAGGCCCTCATTTGCCGTGGTGTTCTGCGCAGGCCTTCTCTAGTATTTAGCCCAATCGTCAACAGTAACTGTCACGCGAACTGGAGAGGGCATACTCTACAGCCTTCGCAGGTCAACATCCTCGGCGTACAAGACGTGATGGATCATGTGGGGCTCTACGCGTTCGCGCCAGCCTGGACGATGCCCAACATCGGTAAACTCCCTTATCTGCAGGATTACACCATCATCATCCAGCACTGGGGCATCATGGTTTGCCTGATGGGCGTAGCCATGATGGCGGCCGCACTAGTGCCCGCCTGGCGGGTACCTATTTTCGTGTATAGTGGTATCGAGAAGGCGTACATGGTGTGGCTCGTAGCATCCAACGCCTCCGAGCCGTTCGTGAACGGATTCTGGCTCCCATTCGCACTCGACTCGACCGTGGTGCTTTACACCATCGGCTATTTTACTGCTTGCGGATTTCACTCCTCCGAAAACACCGTACAGAAGAACTGATCTTGTAGATTTGCAATCTGGGTATGATGACGGCCAATCTCAGCATCTCAATGCTAGATTCCTACAACGCGGATACCGTCCACCACACTGTCCTACAAGTGTTCAAGGCGTTGAATCTCTGAGGGGCATAAGCGAGCGGTATCAATTCGCCCCCAGCTTCTCACAAGCGAACACGTGACAGTGCCATGGGGCGACATCGAGGTACAGTCCTTTGGTACACAGTTCGTCCCCTGAGCGATCATAGACAGCATCACTCATGAGGTCGCGTAATCTCCAGGTAGCACCACGGAGGTGTTCCCAGGGTAACTTCACGTAACACTGCCCGGGGTTAGCTGCATAGTTCACCGCGATCAACAGGTTATCGCCAGGGGCACCTGTCCAGCCTTGGGCGATGAATTGATCCCACGACGGGTTATCGTGCCAGGCTGCGTCACATCGCAACAGTTGCCATTGGCCATCACGCACGATGGGTTTCTGAAGCACCGTCAGCAATCGCTGATAGAAGCTTTGGATCGTTGGATTCACTGGTTCCTGTGGGCCACGGATCAGGTGAGGCGAGATGCGTTTCTGATAACCTTCGAACTGGCCTGCATGGAAGAACCGCAGCCCCGGGCTGAGGAAAGTGACAATGGCTGCAGCCTGGTGCACCTCGACAGGGAATGCTGTCGCTGCCCGGGGTTCGTCGTGGTTCTCAAGGAAGCGTGCCATCTTGTTCTGGTAGCCGATCTCGCCCTGGAGGTGTTCACGGGCCGAGCGGGCCTGTCGATGTTCGAGCCGATCATACAGACGCTTATCGTAGGTGTAGTCGAAACCTTGCTGCTGCAGGGTCCATTCGAGATCCCAGTAGACTTCAGCCATGAAGCAGAAGTTCGGGTGAGCATCCCGAACGTGTTGAATGGCCTTGGGCCAGAAGCAATCAGCTTTCTGTCCCCAGGTTCGTTCGAAGACATCGGGCAGCACCAGCATGGCCATATCGCAGCGGACGCCATCGCACTGTCCAGCAATTCTGGTGAGTTCCGCCCGCATGGCTGCCGGGGTGGCAGGATTGGCGTAGTTCAGTTGCAGCGTGTCAGGCCAGCCGGGGAAGTAAGGGTCGCGGCCATGAGCCAGAAGCAGACTGCCCTGCCTGGTTGGAACACGTGTGTAATTCTTCGGCGCCTGGGCCAGTTGGAGTTCGGTGCCAGCCACGAAGTAATCGGGATGCTCGTTCACCCAGGGATGATCGAGTGCCATGTGATTGGGAACAAAGTCGAGGAGGAGTCGGA
>CAYPJB010000557.1:0-2598 GCA_964410845.1 uncultured Bacteroidales bacterium
TTTGACGACATCAACAAAGTGCAATCGCTTATCCTTGCTGCACTGTTCAGCTATCAGTCGATTGGCTTGCTGTTGCGTGTCGAATTGTTTCCAGCGCTTCGGACTGGGTTTGATGGCTATGAAGAGGATGCGTGTCTGAGGCAGTTTGTCGTGAATTACTTTCACAAGACTGCAAAAGTCATCGCTGACTTTCTCTGGCGTGATGCCTGCAGCAATGTCATTGTCGCCAGCGTAGACCAGCACTACTTTGGGCTCGTACTTCAGAATAACCCGTGAAGCAAAGTAGACGCTGTCACTCAGATGCGATCCGCCAAAACCCCGGTTGATGGTGACGAGATCAGGAAAGGATTTCTTTGTATCCCAGTAAACCATGCTAGAACTGCCAGCGAAGAGGATCGCCTGCCTGGGAGGCATCGATTGTCGATCTTTCTCTTCGAACCTGGCAATATCCTTGGCCCACTGCTCGTGGCTGCGAGGCTTGGCCGGCGATCCCTGCCCAGGGATCAAGTCAATACAGAGTACCAGACAGAGAAATACCAGGACGGAACGAATGAACGCAGACATGAACAATGCCTCGATGGAGCGGTATGCACACGCTAACCTGTCTGAAAGCACAGTCAACTGCGATTGATAATAAGTGCTTCCACTTGGCATTGAAATTGGAAATAGTCTTGGTAGGCAAGATGCCTGCTGGTTCCAAGCTGAAGTTTCTAGTGGTTAGATTGAATCAGACGTTATCGATGCGACAAGACCCACCGTACCACCAGTGCCAACAAACCGCTGAGTATACCCAGGACGGGACAGAAGATAAGCAGAGCACCGTAAAGAACTATCCCAGCCATATCGCCCTGCTGGTTGCCGAGATAGATGCACAGACTGCAAGCCGTTACAGATCCCAGTAAAGCAATCAGGAATGCCTGCACCTTGCTGGAAGAGTACCTCCCGGCCAAGATGCCAATCACACATGCGACCGCAACCGCCAGGATTATTGCCCCTTGCGATGGTCCGCCATTAAAGGACGCGAGAGGTTGCATGGCAATAACCTTTGGCATTCTAGCAGTAGAGTCTGGTTATTACCCTCAGCACCGAACTGGTGAGATTGTGACATGTTTTCTTGGAGTATTTCACACCCAGCACGGAGATCACGAGTACATGATCTCCATGGCACGACTTCTCATCAATCTCCCGGGCACTTGCAATTTCAATCCAACCATCATCCGCGAGGAGTCGAAGTACATCGAGGACCTTCATACGATTCTATCCTGACCCGACTGCTAAAGCATCAATTTCCTGTATTTGTACATCCTACCCCCGGCCTGAATGGACGGGGGTTAAAAGGGGTTAGCTGCACCCACTCGTACTCCCGCAGCTATCACACTTCAAACATGTCCCGTTACGGACCATGGTCATCGAGCCGCATTCGGGGCAGGGGTCGCCTTCGTAGCCTTTCAGCTTGGCAACTCTCACTCGTTCGGCTTGTTGGGCTTTCTTGTCGCTGACCACCGCTACCTTGGCGCGGGTTTCGGCAACATTGTGCCCGGTGCCATTTCCATTGCCGTTGCCAACGGGGTTGAGGCGGCCAGTTCTGGGAGTGACGAAGGGTTGGGGGCGCTGGGGAACGGTGCCAGTTGCTGCTGCGGCTGCCTTGGCAACACCAGCTCCTTCGAGCGCACCACCCCCAATGGCATCACTGCGAAGGTCTTCGTGGTCGGCGGTCTGCACGTGGGCCAGTTCATGGCGGCCCAGGTAGGTGATGGCCAACTCGCGGAAGATGTAATCGATGATCGAGGTCGACATGCGGATGTGCGGGTTGCCTTGCACCATGCCGTTCGGTTCGAAGCGAGTGAAGAGGAAGGCGTCACAAAACTCTTCGAGCGGCACACCATGCTGGAGACCGATGCTGATGGCAACAGCGAAGCAGTTCATCAGGCTGCGGAAGGCAGCACCTTCCTTGTGCATGGTGATGAAGATTTCACCCAGCGTGCCATCGGGGTATTCACCGGTCGTGAGGTAAACCTTGTGGTTGCCAATGGTTGACTTCTGGATGTAACCAGCCCGGCGGTCAGGCAGACGACGACGGAGAGCGTAACGCTGAACTGCTCGCTCAGCAACCTTCATCGCTGCAGCCATCGGCTCGGGAGTGGCTTCTGCTTCGGCTTCTTCGAGTTCATCGCTGCTGGTATTGAGCGGCTGGCTGAGCTTGCTGCCATCACGGTACAGGGCATTGGCCTTCAGTGCCAGCTTCCAGGAAAGCATGTAGGCATCATGCACGTCTGCCACGACAGCATCCTGTGGCATGTTGATGGTTTTGCTGATCGCCCCGCTGATGAACGGCTGCACGGCAGCCATCATGCGAATGTGTGCTTCGTAGGCGATGTAGCGCTGTCCCTTTTTGCCACAGCGGTTGGCACAATCGAAGACGGGATAGTGTTCAACCTTCAGGTGCGGTGCTCCTTCGAGCATCATGGTGCCACAGACGTAGTCATTAGCTTCATCGACCTGGGCCCTGGTGAAGCCAAGATGGGTGAGGACATCGAAGGCAGGATCATCCAACTGGGCAGCAGATACGCCGAGCTTGCTCTTGAGGAAGTCGTCTGT
>CAYPJB010000558.1:0-2596 GCA_964410845.1 uncultured Bacteroidales bacterium
CAAGGTCGTCCCGACACTATGACACGCGACTATGATAGACGCTTCTCGATGGCTTACTTCGCTTGAGTCACAAACTCCAGCACCAACCCCCATTCGGAAGGGCCGAGTGATGCCTGGCCTTGCCGGGCATGATCAAAACCAGTTTCATTAGTGCATTCAGCGCTTCAGTGGTGTGGGATTCCTGTGGAAGGCGGAATCGTTGGACCTGCTTCGCTGTACCTGCACGGAAGTCAAGCAGGTCATACAGCAACTTGTTCGTCAGTCGCCTGCAGGTGCCAACGTTACCAGCATCGATGGGCTTCAGTAACTGTGCGATGACGCCGTCAAAGAGCATCGCACTTCAATACGGATCAAGGGGTGCAGTACACCAGCACGTCATTCACTCAGGTGCTGGAGAAGTAATTCCGATTCTACAACAGGCGGAGGATGCATCAGTCGTTGAAATACCATACACCGGCAGCAGTGTATGTGAGAGGATTGTTGTGAACGCACAAATAAACGGGCGTCACACGAACATTCTTACACTGGATAGGTGTTAGTGCATCGTTAGTCGTCGTTCACTGATGTTTGTATCTGCAAGCATAGTGATTGCACTTGTTATTGCTTGTGGGTTGCTGCATTGGCTTACTACGCCACTATGCATTTTACCGTGTACGGTGACCATTTTGAGAATCAAAAGGCTGACATGTAAACGCTATCGTAAAACCGTGGCGCGTGATGGGGTAAAAGTGTGGCGCTAGGGGTTAAAGATAACCACCCGCAGGGTGGTTGTCGAGGATTCTCTTTTCCATGGGTGGGTGGACGCAACGGAAGGAGGCCGTAGGCCGACTGGAGATGCTTCAACTTGATAGGATCATGGCTGCTGGTGGTCTTGGGTCGGAACAATATCGCCTCCTGAATATCCGGTGTCAGGGGCAGCAGGTTCTTGATCAGGTTGATGCGTGCCCGGCTCACCATGCTCAGGCATGCCAGCTCCGCATAGTCCTTGACTACGCCCGTTACTACCAGACGCTCGAAGAGTTGGACGAGCGTCGTAAGGTCTTCGCGTCTGCGTCGGTTTCAAAATTATTTGTCTAAATACTTCTTATTGCAGTTAATCCTCCTCCAAGCTTGGCAGTATTGGATGTAGGCGAGTCGTAGTGTACTCATCTTTCATTCCGCCAGCATTCATTTTGGGGGTATCGTCATGTTCTCGAAACCGAAAAAAGCCAAGTCTACATGTTCCAAGGCGCCCTATCGACGAAGGCCAACCCTGGAAATCCTCGAAGACCGTTGCGTGCCTGCCACCCGCACCTGGGATGGCGGGGCGCTGACCAACAACTGGACTACCGCCAAGAACTGGGTGGGTGATACGGCTCCCGTGGCCGGAGATGACCTTGTTTTCCCGGCAAACGCCTCGAAGAAGACAGCGGATAACAACTTCCCCGCTGGCACCTTATTCAATTCCATCAGCGTGGCTGGTGGTTACACGCTCAAGGGAGCCCGTGTGGAACTGGGAGCAGCCGGGATCACTTCCAGTGGCAGTTCCAACATTATCAAGAACGATATTGATCTTGGCTTCTTCAGTCCGACCGCCCGGCGTTTTCAGGTCAACGCCGGTTCTACCTTGTTCATTGATGGCGAGATTCGTGGAGGCACCGATCTCGCCAAGCTGGGAACGGGCAATCTCTCCTTCAGAAACAACAACGTTTACACGTCGAAGACCGATATTCAGGCGGGCCAGTTGTTCATTGAAAAGGACAACGGCTTGGGAGGGCTGACGAACGGCACGACGATCCGCAACAGTGCTGCGCTCGTGGTCAGCGATCAGGCGGTTGGAGTACTTCGGACCGATGAGGTGATCACGCTCGAAGATGGCGGTGTGCTGCGAGCCATCAATGCAGTAGTGCTACGTGGCAATATCGTGACACTGGGCAACGCTTCGATGAAGCATGAACACGACGGACTCTTTGTCCCGGGTGTGACTGAACTGCAAATCTCCGGAGCCATCAGCGGCAGTGGCGGCATCAACATCCTGGAATCTGCCACAGGTGTTGTTCGATTCAAGAGTGACATTGGGAACTTCCATACTGGTTCCACCACGGTGTCGGGTGTCGTGGTTCTGGATGTGTCGGGAGGCCAGGCTATCGCTGGTAACCTGACGATCAATAACAAAGGGCTGGTCTATCTTGAGAAGAAAGACCTGATCAGCGATTCAGCTGTTGTTACTGTCAATCAAGGAGGAGTACTGGATGGCAATGGCAGGGATGACAAGGTTCGTCGACTCGAACTCAAAGGAGGAACCCTGGATGGTATGCCTAAGATATTGACTGGGGCGATAGCGAATTATCTTCAGCTGGGAACTGTCGTCAGAGCATTCTTGCCGCTCGTGGTTCCTTCAACGATCTCGACGAATGAACTCTTTGCCACCTCGTCTAGTACCAACAACTCGGCATTGATCGTTGATGTTACTGTCAAGTTGGTTTCAGCAGTCGGAAACACCGAGCCGGTCGTCCAAGTGGCCGATGGTCCCAAGGCGGTGGATCTCGTCAATGAAGGCTTTATTTTCTTCACGGACCAGGCTGGCCTGACTCGCATGACGATAACCGGTGGCGGC
>CAYPJB010000559.1:0-2589 GCA_964410845.1 uncultured Bacteroidales bacterium
GTCGTCATCCTTATCGTCAAGCCGTTTGATGCCGTTGGGTACTTCCTTCTCGAGCTGTTTTCCATTGCGGTTGATGCCTGCCATCTCGGTAACGTAGGCTCTACCCTTGTCGTCGAGGGTAATATGCAACGGATGCTTCACCAGTGGCGTGCCAGCTATCTTCTCAATCACAAAACCCGCAGGCAGGATGATATCTCTGGTGTGGTCAAAAGGCTTCTCTTCCTCGCTGCTGGCTGTTACCAGCATGAGCCCGCTCAGCACGATGAACAGCACACAGAGATATACACGAATCATCATGAGTCTTCCCTGCCGATGAACCTGGTTACAGAAGATGGTTTACTTTTTCTCTACTTTCTTGCGTATGTCCTCCAGTTCCTTTCGCAGCCTCTTGATTTCCTCACGCGCCTTCTCCAGGTCAGTGATCTCGGCTGGCTTGGGTTCTTCCTTCAGCTTGTCTATGGTCTTCCGTGTTGTGTCTTTCAAATTGCCATCGGGCAGGCCCGCTGCAAATTTCTCAAGCACGGGCAGTGCCGATTTGGCAGTTGTGCCAAGCTGCTGCAGCCCGTTTAAGGCATTGAATTGCAGCATGGTGTCATCCTCCTGCAGCACAGACTGAAAAATCTGCACAAGCTTTTGTTGCTGATCGCTGTTCAATTTGTTCGTCTTCGCCAGGTCCTGCAGGGCAGAAAGAATGCGCAAACGCAAAACGCGAGATTTTACCGCGGTCGATCTGGTCACTAGCGTGTCAAAGGAGGCAGGATCAGCCAGATCACGAATGGCCATGAGGGCAGCACCAGCCACAGTATCTCGATATGAAGGCTTATCCAGCCAGGAGGTCAACAATGGCAAGGCGTCTTTTTGCCCCATCTTGGCGTAAGCACGCAGAGCATTTCCCTGTACCGCATAGCTGGGGTCGCCCTGTTGAAGGATATTTCGAATCGCTGAGACAACCTTCTCATCATCCTTGAACTTGCCAAGCTGAAGTACACAGTTACTCCGAATGCGAGCATCATTGTCACTCAACGCTGCCAGGAGGGCACCTCGCCCCGCAGGCTGGGCAGCATTGCCGAGCGCTTCAGCCAGTTGGCTTTTGATGCCATGGAATTTTTCCTGCTGAAAAGCTGCAACCAGCAAGTCTCTTTCAGCTTGATCTTTCGTGTCTCTGAGTTGCTGGACCGCCCGTAACCGCACTGGTACGGTAGTCCCATGCTTCAACTGATTGAGCCACAAGTCCCGTGGTTTGTTTTCCTTGATGGTGGCCAGTATTGCCTGGTCAGCGTCTACTTCAACTCTCTCCAGAGCACCGGGTACGGCCAAGTTCATTTTCCAATCACGTTCCTTCATGTCTTCTTCCACGATGACCGGTTCTGCGATCCCCTTGCAGTAAAGGGCAATCTTCAGAGGGATATGAAAGGGCTCACTAGTTTGGGTCTGCCTGGTCACGAGGTACACTTTCTTCTCATCCGATTTGTATTCCGTGGTGACTTCCAGTTCCGGATGACCGGGCCGTTCGAGCCAGTCATAGAAGAATCGCTCCAGACCACGCCCGGAGACACGTTCCAGGGTTCGGCGGAAGTCGTTGGTTTCAACGCTTTGAAGTTTGTAGTCGGCAAGAAACTGGCGAAGCCCATTGAAGAAAATCTCGTCTCCCAGTCGGTTTCGTAGCATGTGCAAGACCCAACCGCCCTTGGGGTAGGAACGAGCATCGAACATGGCATCGGGATTCGTGTAACGACGATCCATCACCGGCCGACTTTTTCCTCCGGTAATTGCAGCATTGGCCTTCTGGTACATGGTGTAGTCGTATTCATCCTTGCCCCTGCTTTGCTCATTCCAGAGCGCCTCGGCATACGTTGCGGAACCTTCATTCAGCCAGGTATGCGACCAATCGCGGCAGGTAACCAGGTCGCCCCACCATTGATGAGCCAGTTCGTGGGCAACGATGCCCTCCGAAGTGCCATCCAGCAGCGAACGCTCATCCTTGAGAATGCCATCGCCCATGGTCGTAGCGCTGGTGTTCTCCATGCCGCCACCGAACTGGTACGCAGTGATCTGAGCGTACTTATCCCACGGGTACGGTACTCCGTATCGCTTGCTGAAGTACGTCAGCATGTCGCGTGTCTTGCCGTAGGTCGGCAGGGCTTCTGCTCGCTTACCTTTTGGAACATAGTAGAGAACGGGGATTCCATTCCACTCTTCCTCGACTACATCGAATTGCCCTACTACCAGGGTGATCAGGTAAGATGGATGAGGCTTGTCCTGCAGCCAGTCGAAGGTCACGGTTTGATCCGCGGTATTCTCTTTTCGGGAGACCAGCCGGCCGTTCGAGATGGCCTCGAAGCCGGCTGGTACCGTGACGACCACCTGGGTCGTTTGTCGCTGGTTTGGTTCATCGACGCATGGTATCCAGTAGCGGTTGGTGATTGTCTGGCCCTGGCTCCAGACCTGCAGGGGCACGTCGGGGTTGGTATTGCTCGGAGCGAAGAAGTGCAGGCCCGACTTGGGCTTGTCCACCAGGTACTCGATGGTAACGGTACCCGAGTGCCCAGCCTGCATGCCGTTCCCCAGCTCTACCTGGAGCTTCTTGCC
>CAYPJB010000560.1:0-2579 GCA_964410845.1 uncultured Bacteroidales bacterium
TTTAACAGCTTGAAGTGCCGTGGGCAAACTGCTATTTCGCTGAACGTTTTCCCACTCTCTTCTAGGCAACGGCATAAACCTAAGGTAGAATACACTCACAATTCAAGGCAGCTCGTTTGACGCTGCAAGCGTTCATGATGGATCGAACGATAATAACTTCAAGGAGAAGCCAGACCGATGCAGTCTAGACCACCCGATGATCGGTCGTCGCTGTCATCCACCCTGGAGAATGTTCTCTATCTCGATTCAGCGCATTCAAACTCTTCCAACTCATCCAGTAAGCTGAAAGCAGCAGATCCCTTCGCCGTTGATGGTGGAGCTACCATCAAAAGTGGTGGCTTGCCTGATACCGCCTGGCAAGCCAGTGCTGCAGAACTCGCCAAGCTCTTTGTTGGCAAGCAGCTAGGCAACTTCTTCATCGAAGAAGCTCTTGGCACTGGTGGCATGGCTGCTGTCTTCAAAGCCATCGATCCACTGCTCGACCGTCGTGTAGCTCTCAAGATTCTGCCACCGATCCTCGCCGCACTTCCAGAGCAGGTACAACGCTTTGAACGGGAAGCCAAGCTGGCGGCCCAGATGGATCACGAGAATGTGGCCCGGGTCCATCTATATGGCCAGGATCAGGGACTGCACTTCATTGCTTATGAGTTCGTGGAAGGGATCAATTTACGCACACTCATGGAACAGGAAGGCGGGCGGCTCAAGGTCGATGAAGCGGTGAGGTATCTGCATCAGGCAGCGCTGGGTTTGGCGCATGCTGCTGCTCGTGGAGTGATTCATCGAGATATCAAGCCTTCTAATCTTGTCATCACCAGGGAAGGCAAGCTCAAGCTCGTCGATCTCGGATTGGCCAAGAACAGCCTGGATGTTTCCACGGAAGCATTGACGCAGGCTGGTGCCACTCTTGGAACGTTCGATTATCTTTCTCCGGAACAGGCTATCGATCCTCGTCTTGCTGATGTGCGCAGCGATATCTATTCTCTGGGTTGTACATTCTACCACGCGCTCACCGGTGTACCTCCCGTGCCCGAAGGCACTGCTGCCCGGAAGTTGCAGTCGCATCACCAGGAGATGCCTCGAGACCCGAGTGAAATCAACCCGGAGATACCTGCGGCACTGGTGGCTATCCTGAGCAGGATGATGGCTAAAAAGCCTGAGGACCGATACCAGTCAGCAGAGAATCTGGCAAACGATCTGCAAGCCTTTCTGCATGGAAGAACGGAATCACCGTCACTTACTAAATACAGTGCCAGTCCGAATAGTACGCCTGCCCTGCCCTGGTACTGGCAACTGCTTGCCCTGGCTACGCTTATTGCGGGCATCATAGTGTGGGAAAGTTTGTCTTCGCCGGTTTCTTCTAATGCTCTTCCGTCGCTCTGGGCGGACTATGCCGAACCAAAAGCCAGTAGTCCAGTGCCAAGTGCTCCATCGACTGACAAGGCCAATGCGATAGCGGAAGCACCGGTGACTCTGGAGATTGATACGCTGGATGAACTCAACCAGGCATTGAAACGAACGAACGGGGGGACGTTGCTGCTCAAGCGATCCTTGTATGAAATACGCAATGCCAATTCTCTGATGATCAAACAGGGGAACTGGACAATCCGACCAGCAGGAACAACTGCAGTTACACTGCGTCTATTGGACACCAGCGATACCAGCCTGATCGAAGTAAAAGCTGGTTCACTGCAATTGCAGAAACTGACACTCGAACTGTCAGGCTTGAGTAGTTTCGGCATTCAAAGTTATACAGGCAGTCAGGTTTCGCTTGATCAATGTGAACTTATTCGGCAGTCTGCTGGCAATCCGACAATGCGCAGCATCGCACCTGCTGCCTTTATTCGTGTGAGTTCAAGCAACGATACCACAGCGCCTGCCAGCCTAGATCTCAAAGGCTCCATCTGGCATCCCAGCCAGGGTATCGGAATACTTTTCGATGCACCAGGCTACGTTCAGTTGGATGAGTGCTGGGTTGCTCCTCAATATCAGTTCATGGTGCTACCCAGTCTGGGTAACAGTGCACCCAAGAGACTGATTAACTTTCGTCAATCGTCAATACTCATGCCTGGCGACGCCTGCATCAAGGCTGTAGGGAAAAGTCCTGTCCATATCGATTTCGATCGATGCATCTTCAGTCGGCAGGCAGGCTCCTTGTCCGATGAGCCAACACTACTCGTCATGGAAGATGCATCAGCAATCGATCTGCAGAGCACCGATTGCCTGTATCATCGCATTGGAAATTATGGGGCATTGCAGCGTGCCATCAATACACGCGATGTCATCGCCCGTGACTGGCGGCAGCTTCGGCAGGCTATCAGTCGATGCAAGGAAGAAGGCACTACTTTGCTTACCAGATCACCCTGGATGGAAAACCGTCCCTGGCAACGCTTCCTGGAAGGTCGTCAGCCGTTTGCTCTCGCTCCCAAAGTTGACTATCAGCAATATGGCCCTTCAGAACTTCTTGGAAGCAGATTCAACTACACAGAGGCTGTTGCCAGCAGTGGTCGAACTGCACCATCCAAAGGTAAACGCGTTCTGATAGTTGATGGCGTTGGTGAAGAGCCAAACTGTTTCAGCAC
>CAYPJB010000561.1:0-2576 GCA_964410845.1 uncultured Bacteroidales bacterium
GGTGGTGAAGTATTTCAGATCACGTTCGTCGATGACTTCGTCGGGCTTGAGGATAGAGCAGGTGCCTTGCCGACGGGCCAGTTGTGCTTTGACATAACTGGGGAAGAAAGTACGAAGCACCCAGCGTCGGAATCTGCCCCAGGTGAGTTCAACCGACATGCCCCAACCCCGTCCGGGTTGGACGCTGGTAATGGGGGCTTCTTTGCCGAAGCCGGGGTAGGTGTCATTATCGTGGGGCATGCCAGAATCCGAGAAGGTCAGTTAGCCCCAGGCCATTCAGGCCAGGGGTGGGCCGCGCTTAGTGAATATATTTCCAAAGGGAGCAGTAGCCATAGGTTGTTGTGATTGACATGCCTATGTCGCACGAACCACCCTCAGCCTGAATGGCCGGGGGCTATATCACTACTTGGTTGGCATCTTGGTGCCCGGGCCGGGTTTATTGGTGTTGGTATTGGGTGGTGGACGACGTTGCTGCAGCAGGCGGGACTTCAGTGCGTCGATATTGGGTTGTGGCTTGGGGGTGGATTGTTCCTGAATCGCTTCGACAGTTGATGCGGGCAGACGCATTGGCATCGGTCGTGCCTCTTCTTCCTCGCGATCGTCTTCTTCCTTTTCTTCCTGCTGCCTGCTCTTGGCCGCCATCGATTTGCGGACGCCACCGATGATCTCGCCGAAGAGCTTGAAGAGAACGTCGTCTTCCACGGGCCGGTTGAAGAAGAGCATCTTCATTTCTGCCCAGGGGATCATAAAGATGCGTTCGCCTTCATCGGTGCCGCCTAATCGGCCACGGACGAGAAGGGCTTCTTCGCCGAACTGCAGGAAGCGTTGATTGTAAACATCGATGCCCGTGGAGAGCGAAAACACGACCTGGTCGTGCATGTTTTCAGGCAGTCTTTCGAATATGGTGATCCAGTCTTCGCGTTTCATAGGCACTCTTGGGCTTGAGTTATTCCAGTGTAGCTTATTTTTCTATCCTGTAGTTCGAGAAACTAGAGTGAAATACGAACGCCACGCTCGGCCAGCGATGCACAATCGGGGCGGATCTCGTTGAGCGAGGTTTCGAGCGCGGAGAGTGCTGGCATTTCACCATGCACCAGTGTTACCTGGGCACCTTCATCAATATGAGGATGCAGCAATGACACTAATTCTTCATGGTCAGCATGGCCTGAGAAGCCTCGCAGGGCGATGACATCAGCCCACTTGTTCCATTCACGACCACCCATGCGGATGGTAGGGGAAGGTTCCAGCAGCCGGGCACCGAGAGAGCCTGGGGTCTGGAAGCTGACCAGGATGATGGTACAGCGGGGATCATCAATCGATTGCTTCAGGTGATGGATGATCCGGCCTCCTTCTCCCATGCCACTGGAGGCGACGACCACGCCAGGGGTGGCATCGTACATCGCATCTCTGCTTTCGGCAGGCGTTTCGATGTAGTGAACGTAGTTGGTGTGCAGGAAGGGTTTGCCCTCCTTGATGTCTTGCTTGATAGTGGGATGCAGCAGGTTGGTGTGGTTCTCCATCACCGCCAGCACCTTGTTGGAGAGCGGGCTATCGACATAGATCGGCATGCGGTCGAGGCGGCCAGATTCGATCAACTGGATGAGCGTATGAACGACGAGCTGCACCCGGCCCAGGCTGAAGGCGGGGATGAGGACCTTGCCTCCCCGGTCCATGGTTTCAGAGATGCTCTGCACCAGCGTATCCTGCATCGATTCGTAGGGTTCGTGGAACTGTCCGCCGTAGGTGGCTTCGCTGATGATGAAATCGCTGCGGAGCAATGGTGAGACTGGGCAGAGCAGGGGAATGCTGGACCGGCCGAGATCGCCGGTGAAGGTGATGGAGCGTTGTGAACTCCCTGCACTCATCTTCATGTGAATGGAAGCGGAACCTAGCACGTGGCCTGCATCGCGAAACTGCACACTGACATCGCCTGCGAGTTGTTCTTCCTTGCCGTAGCGGATGGTTTGCAGCAGGTCGAGCGTGTCGTCTACATCCTGGAGATCGTAAATCGATTCGAGGAACGGATCTTGGTTTTCGCGGTGATGCTTGTTGTAGTAGTTGGTCTCCAGATCCTGCACGTGGCAGGCATCGTAGAGCATCGGGTGGAGCAGATCGCGGGTGGCAGCGGTGCAGTAGATCGGGCCACGGTAACCCTGGCGAACCAGCGTGGGCAGGTTGCCACAGTGATCGAGGTGAGCGTGAGTGAGCAGGACGCAATCGATTTCTTCGGGATCAAACGGGAAATCACGGTTGCGTAGCTGCGCACCCTTTTCGAGGACGAGGCCACAATCGAGCAGTATCTTCTGGGTTTCGGTCTGAACCAGATGCATCGAACCGGTAACGTGCTGAGCAGCTCCCCAGATAGTGACAGCCGGGGCTTGAGAAATGACAGGCGAAAACTTCTTCATGGTGGTATGTTATAGGTTTTCGCTCCAAAGGAGCGTTCGTATTTAGCCAGGGGCGGAAGCCCCTGGTAGATGGTGTAACAGGATGCAAGCCCCAAAGGGGCGTTCGAGAATGATGTCATCGTTTCGGCCGCTCCTTCGGAGCTTGGGATCATCTTACATGCACTACCA
>CAYPJB010000562.1:0-2564 GCA_964410845.1 uncultured Bacteroidales bacterium
TTGATGTTGGCGATGCCCAGCTCGCGGAAGCGTTCGCCTCGGCGTTTCAGTTCCGCATCGAGCTTCTGCAGCACCGAAAGACCAAACTCCCGTTCGCTCTCGATAGCTACTACACGAGCATGAGGCAAGGCATGCGATGCGTAGGCCTTGAACTCCACACCCTTTTTGAAGTCGATGAGGTACATCTCGAGTTGTTCGGGGCTGTAGTGCAGAGCTGCATTAGTGATAAGCACATTGAGCAGCGTTGATTTACCGGAGCCGGTCTTACCTGCAACAAGGACGTGCTGCGAGGTGCCCTGGCCGAGTGTCAGCGATTGCCGACGGGTAGCACCCACACGACCGAGGGGGATGGTGATCCCGTCCGCGCTATCGGCATACCAAAGTTGCTTCTGATCGTGTTGTGGATGAACGAGCTTGAAGGCCACCTCGACCTTGGCTGCATCTTTGGCTGCCTGGCCAACCTTGTTGAGGAATTCGGTTGTCTTCTTGTCGTCAGGTGGCGTGGCCAGTGTTAAAGGCAGATCGGCATAATCTGCATCGGTCAAATGGAAGTTGCCTTCACGATACTCAAGCACCAGGCTATTTTCTTCGAGCAGTGACTGGTTGATGTCCCGGGGTTGATTGGCAGAGACATCCATGCTGATGAAGGTACTCACCCCGCAACGGGCGCCGCTGGCTGCAACACTCATCAGTCGCTTGGCTGCTTCAGTGTTAAAGTTGGCGGGATAGTTGGCGACGACGAGCAGACGGAATGGCTCAGCAACTTCGCCTGCATCTTCGTTGTAGGCTTCGATGCTCTGGTACTGATTGCGGAGATACTTCTGAATAATGCTTTCCATATGGCCGGTGAGATCGACCAGACGGGTTTCGAAGTGGTGCTCTTCGGTCCAGATCCGGTGAGCGATGAGAGCTTCATCGTAATCAGCCAGGTGCATAAGCGCTGCAAAGTTATCGCCCAGGCCGACGGGGTCGAAGATGGTCAGGCGGGCTTTGCCTGCTGGGAGTTGGGTAAGGAAGCGAAGTGTCAGAGCTTGCAGCGCTTCAACAGCTTGTTCCTTGCCGGGGCCATCTGCTTTGAGAAGGACGTTGCCACCGGTGGGGAATGGTGCCAGTGCGGGCAACGTGAACTTCGCAGGTAGCTCAGCCTTCAGTTCATCATCGACCGGTGTACCGCCATCTATCTGGTTGAAATCAATGGTGTAGGTGCCGAGCCGGATGACATCGGGCATGGTGGCTGGGGTAGGCAGAGTCTTCCAGTTTTCCCACGATGGGCTGATCTGATCAACTTCATTGTTCAGCCGCTTGGCTTCGCTCTGAATGGTGGCGAGAGCAGATCGCCAGATGCCGACCATGCCTTGCTTGGCTTCGTTGTACTTCTGCCGCACGGTGACCGCATCGCGCTGGTAGTTGGCTTCAGCGGTCTTCAGTTCGGTGTCGAACTTGCTTTCGAGAGACTGTTTGAGATCGCTGTAGTCTTTTTCGATCTGATCGATCTCAGTCTTCACCCGTGCCTGCATGCTGGCTAGTTGGGCATCCTTACTGGCGAAGAACGCTTTCGCTTCCGCTTCGAAGGTGATCTTCTGCTGTTTGATCTCAGGCACGAACTTGGCTTCGTGGGCAGCCAGGTCGGTGTTTTTCTGATCCTGCAGGCGTTTGAGTTCACGCTTGGTTTCGACATCTGCCTCCCGCTTGCAGTGGGGTTCGAGAGTAAGGGCTTCTGCAACAAGATCACCTAACGGTTCGGTAGCCTTGCGTGCCTGCCAGGAGGCTACCTGTTTGCCGGAGTAGATGATGGCGAAGGCAATGACGGCTGCTGCAGGAATACCTGTTGCACCGAGCCCCATGCTTCCACTCGACTTCCAGACAATCGTGAAGAGTGCGATGGCGAGCAGAATGCCCAGCGGGATGACGTAGATCCACTTGAGGAGCTTAGGCAGGCTGAGCGACTTGATGCTGTTGAACTGCTTCTCGCCCTTCTTCAGATACTCTTCGAGCAGCGCTTTCGGGCTGGCCCCCTCCGGCACCTTTACCGGATCGACTTTGGGAAGCTCTGCGTAGTGGGTAGGCATACCCCATTCGCCCAGCAGTGTCTCTGCTTCGGTGAGCATGCCTTCGAGTTTCTGGCAAGCAGTACGGGCTTCGTGTTCCTTCACCCGCAGGGCTTCGTTGGTGCTCATCTTGTCGCCATCGTAGATGGTCTTGGTCGACCAGACGGCATCGTCGTAGGCCCGCTTGAGCCCTTCGGTTTCGAGGTAGTGCCTGCCTTCCATCTCTTTCTGGGCGCTAGCCAGCGAGTTACGCAAAGCTTCAAACTCAGCATGAGTACTGCCAGCGTACTTGTTCTTGCGTTCCTTGTAGTTCGCTTCCGCCGAACCCAACTCGGCATCACGTCGCTGCTGGATGTCAACTTGCAGCCCCTTCCACGTTTCCTCCGCTGCCTGGGCTTTCTCCAGGTGTACGGTCGCAAGTTCCTTCTCCGCTGCAGTACGGTCTGCGATCGCAGCACGGATCGTGCGGATCAGTTGGCGGAGTTGTTCGTGGTGGGGTATGGTCATGGGAAGTTT
>CAYPJB010000563.1:0-2563 GCA_964410845.1 uncultured Bacteroidales bacterium
GCGATTATCGATACATGCCACTACATAACCATGCTGGGTAAGCATGAGGTGCCAGAGATACTGATTGCCACTCCAGCGGTCAGTGACGGTTTGACCCCAGGGTTCACCATAGACGTGGAATATAAGAGGATACTTCCTGGCAGGATCGAAGTTCGCTGGTTTCATGAGCCAACCATCGAGCTTGACGCCATTGCCAATGTCGGTGCGGAAAAACTCGACAGGAGATTGATAGAGTTTCCCAAGTTCTTCCTGAAGTTTGTTGTTTGTCGCCAGATTGCGAATGACCTTGTGATCTGGAAGCGAGATGATTTCCACACGAGGTGCTTTGCCGAAGGCAGAAGCTGTATGAACAGCAGTAGTACCATCGGGAGAAAAGTCGTAGTCATGCCAGCCTGGTTGATCACTGGGGGTGAGCCTCTCAGGCACACCAGTGCTATTGAGAGAGGATCGGTATAAGTAGTGTTGGGTAGGATTTTCTGGCGAAGCATAGAAGTAGACCCAACCAGCCTTTTCATCAACTCGAAGTACTTTGATCACATCGTAATCGCCTTTGGTAACACATCGTTGAGTGCTGCCATCGCGTGAAGCAACAAAAAGATGCCTCCAGCCATCTCGTTCAGTAATCCAGGTGAATGCATTCCCTTGCTCAACCCATTGCAAAGCATCGTCGTGGATGTCAACCCACGCCCCGTCACGTTCGGTCAGGACTGTCTTCACTGAACCCGTGCTGGCATCGGCAAGCATGACGTCAACGGAATTCTGGAGCCGATTGATTCGCCGTATTACCAATTCCCTGGAACTGTCAGCCCACTCCATTCGTGGAAGATAGTAATCGGTACCGGTGTCTCCAGGGATGCTCATCCAACGGGTCTCACCTCCTACCGCAGAAATTACACCAATGCGACAGGAGGAGTTGCGTTCTCCAGTTTTGGGATAAGCAAAGGTTCTCATGGTCTGGTAGCTGCCACTGGTGTTATCCACCAGTGTGAACGTCTTCACACCACGAGTATCAAGCTGCCAGAAAGCTATATGCTTGCTATCCGGACTCCATCGCCAGCCATCCCGACAATTGAACTCCTCTTCATACACCCAGTCGAATGTACCATTGATGACATCATTGGTCCCGTCATTGGTGAGCTTTGTTACAACAGCCCCTTCTACAGATTCGACGTAAATATTGTTATCACGCACGTATCCTACGGTGCTGCTGTCAGGTGACAGTTTGGCAAACATCAATGAAGAGGGTTTGGCATCGCCTCCAAGCTTGGTGAGTTTGGCGCTGGTGCGGTTAAAGAGCCAATAATCTCCACGAGTATTTGCACGCCAGACTTTAACGGAGTTGGTGTAGATCAAAACCAGATCAAGATTTTTTGACAGCTCGTAGCTCTCAATTCTTAATGGCTCCTTGGCATTAGTTGGGATGAATTTTTCAGCTGAGACTAGGACTTCCGGCTTACCTTGCGAATCAAAGCGGATCAGATCACTTGCTCCCGGATGAGATTTGGAAGGCTGCAAGGCTGTGTAGTGTCCGCCAGGCAACCATTTGTCGAAAGCAATTGCCTCCGTGCGAAACTCTTCCGAGGCGAAGATCCGGTCGAGGGTGAGCTGGGACTTATTGTCGTTCTGCTGTTGTGCTGCGACAGGGGCAACGACAAGGAATATCAACAGATAGAAGCAACTGCGCATGGCATACTCCGAAAGTAACTGCTTGCTATCGTGCCCTAGCTGCAGTCCGACGACAAGTGAAATTGTGTAGATAATGAAGACTCTTGAGATTGAACGTTGAACAATTGTTACTTGCCACGAAACACTATACTGTTATTTCTGGTTGGATCATGACTCAGGATAAGACGGATCACCAACGATGAAAATCACACGAATCTTTGCCCACAGCGTAGAACTGCCTTTGCATGAAGGGACCTACAAGTGGTCAGGTGGGAAATCTGTTTCAGTGTTCGATAGTACAATCGTCGGAGTTGAAACCGATGCGGGCCTGACGGGGTACGGCGAAGTCTGTCCGCTGGGGCCATTCTATTTACCTGCCTATGCCGAAGGGGTCCGTGCTGGGTTACGGGAACTTGCACCTCATGTGCTCGGCTACGATCCACGAGAATTAGCCAAACTGAATCATCGCATGGATGCTGCCCTCAAGGGACATCCCTATGTCAAGTCAGGCATTGATATCGCTTGCTGGGATATTCTCGGACAGGCAACTGGTTTGCCTGTGTGCGTTCTAATGGGCGGCCGGTTTGGTGAAAGTGTACGGCTCTATCGCGCCATCTCGCAGGAATCGCCAGATCAGATGGCGAAAAAAGTGGCTGGGTATAAAGCGGAAGGCTATACACGATTTCAACTCAAAGTAGGGGGCGATCCCGATCTGGATATCGAACGTATTCGTGCAGTGCGGGCGATGCTGCTCCCCTCCGATCGCCTGGTTGCTGATGCGAATACTGGCTGGACGCAACATGAAGCCATGCGAGTCGTTCGGGCAGTGCAGGATGTCGATGTCTACATCGAGCAACCTTGCCTGAGTTATGAAGAGTGCCTGGCGGTTCGACGTCAT
>CAYPJB010000564.1:0-2559 GCA_964410845.1 uncultured Bacteroidales bacterium
GATGTCGTGATGCTGACCGTTCGTGCCAAACCTTTTGCAGTACACGTCAAATGCCTGCCTGGCAGTGAGAATGAAGGCCGGGAAATCATATTCGCTGCTGAACAAGCTGACTCGCTCCAGATACTCACTGGCAAGGGCGATGTCCTGGCTGGCATGCGGCTCAACGTGGCAGCCAATTCAGAAATGGTAACGGCGAATTGTCGGCGTTCCCTGAGTGAAGCAGGTTTCGCCAATGTCATGCAGCGCTTCGCTATTTCAGTAGACCGCTATTTATCCGGACAGACTCGCGTGTCCGAATTTGAAACCATTGGCCTTCAAACGCGGGCAGAGTCGCGTGCCCCCATGGAAGTCGTCATCCAGCATATTCCTCCCAGGGAAGAAGCTTTGCTGCCCCATGGTGGAACACGCTACTGGCATTTCAGTGCTGATGCCGACCTGGCTGAACGTCATCTGCCAACGCTGATTATCACCTTTGATGAAAAAGGGCAGGAAGTAGAGTACTACCACCATGATCGACTGCTTCCCAAGGTGACGGTGGAAAGTCATGATTTTATCGCTGACCGTTTATGGGTCAGATAACTTCACAGATGAATCCTGCTCAGTATCTTGAGATAGATTGAAAGCTCTGAGGCTTGGCTGTCGGTGTCGTTGACGAACTTTCTGCACGACTGGTACTTTCTGGTTTTTCTGATTTGCTGTCTGGGACACGCACTCATCTGGGTACGAATCCTCAACTGGATGCATGGCATTCGTTCTCAGGAAGGCTGGACAGACATCGTTCGACTGACGATGCATTTCATTCTCAGCGGGTTACCTTTTGCATGGTTCTGCTATGCTGGGTTTCAGGCCCCTGATCCATTCTGGATGAGCTGGCCGTACCCGTTGGGCCATCTGCTCAATGGCTACTTCTGGTTGACTGGTTTCCTTGGTTTAGTTGTTTTCCCTATCGTCTGGATTGGCTATCTGCTTCGGCGTGAACCGGCTGCAACAAAAGTGGTGAATCGGGAAGTACATAATGTGGGTCGAGCACTTGGTCGCAGGCCGGTGGGTACGGGAAGACGTGGCTGGAAAGCCAAGTTGCCTTTCAATCAAGCTTTTGAAGTTGAACTGGTCGAACGCGAACTCCACCTTCCCAGCTTGCCAGCAGCCTGGGAAGGACTGCGCATTCTGCATCTGAGTGACCTGCACTTTTGTGGCAGGCCAGGAAGAGCCTATTTTGAGCGTGTTTTTTACTACTGTAGCCGACATCCGCACGATCTGCTCGTCGTGACGGGAGATTTGATCGATGGGCCGGATCACTATCACTGGTTAAAATTGCTCAGCATGCTGAAACCCAGCGAAGCCAGATGGGCCATCGTGGGAAACCATGATGCCCGATATGATCAAGACATTGTTCGAACCACATTGCGTGAAGAGGGCTTTCAGGTTTTTAGCGGCATCAGCCAGAAAGTGGAACTGCGGGGTGTGCCGGTTATCGTTGCAGGCAACGAAGCTCCCTGGAACGAACCAGTCCCGGACATGACTCCTTTCCTCAACGATGCCAGCTTCCGGCTCGGTTTGATACACAGCCCCGATCAATTTTCGTGGGCAGTGAAACATCAGTTCGACCTCGTCCTTGCCGGCCACAATCACGGCGGACAGATCAGGCTGCCAGGTTTCGGCTCTATCTTTGTCCCCAGCAAGACCGGTCGACGCTACGATATGGGTGTCTTTCAGCAGGGCAAAACGCTGCTGCATGTCAACCGTGGCTTAAGTGGTGGCCACCCGGTCCGATACTTCTGCAGGCCTGAAGCCACATGGTTGACGTTACGAAGCGCCCGTTAGTTTGCGTTGAATATATGCTACTACCACACGGAGGTATTTTGGATAGGCGTCCAGTATGGCACCAACCAGGAGAGCAGCACCGATTAAGGTATCCTGCAAGGCATCCTTGATGCCCCACATGGAAGTGATGTTGGGTAGAATTCGCATGATGGTTGTACCAATGAACACTCCCAGAATCGTGCCTTCACCGCCTCGCAAACTGATGCCCCCCAGCACCGCTCCTGCAATGGCATACAGTTCAAAGAAGCTTCCTGTAGTGGCAGGGAGACTCGATCGATTCTCGGTGATATACATGATGGCAAAGATCGATGCCGATAGGGATGAAATAACATAAGCCAGAATTTTATAACGGTCGACACGAATACCGCTGTAATACGCGGTCTTTTCATTGGCCCCGATTGCCTGCCAGTAGCGACCATACACGCTGAGATGAACGACAATGCCCAGAAAGACTGCCAGTACCACGAAGATAATGAAAAACTTGGGTATTCCCAGTAACTCACCGAACAGAAGGCTGTTGTAGTAATCGAAATGACGTCCTACTCCTTTCGATCCATCTCCAGCTACCCAGCGTGCCAAACTGCGATAGATCATGAGTCCACACAGCGTCACGACAAATGGCTGAAGCTGGAGCTTTGTCACTAAGATTCCGTTGATCAGACCGATGACCACGCCCATCCCCAATATCGTCGCCACGGCCAGGTGAGGATTCCATTGATAGTCGTTAACCAGCAT
>CAYPJB010000565.1:0-2534 GCA_964410845.1 uncultured Bacteroidales bacterium
TGAACCCCGTCACTTCGTGACGGGGTTTGGCTTCCAGCGATGGGGAAAGAGTGGTAGTAATTCCTCGCGAGAGCACGTCGTAGCGAGTCGCTGCAGCACGTCACGGAGATAGGCCCAGGGCTCGATGTCGTGCCGTTTGCAACTGGCGAGAAGGCTGAAGAGGATGGCGGCGGTTTTGCCCCCGTTGGGGCTACCGACGAAGAGCCAGTTACGGCGTCCCAGGGCAATGCCACGCAGCGACCGCTCGGCGACGTTGTTATCTATCGCCAGGCAGCCCAACTTCGAGAAGAGGCACAAGTCCTCCCACTGGTTGAGGGCGTAGTTCACCGCCTGCCCCCACGGACTCCTGGGCAGAGCATCCTTCTTCTGCTCGTCGAGGAAGTGACGCAGGGCTTCGAGTTCCGGAACGGTTCGCTCCTGGCGAATCTCCCGACGCACCGCATCGGCAGCCGCTCCCGCGAGGGGATACCCCGACTCCACCGCCAGCATCTCCACCCGTTCCTGGATATCCCGCTCGATGGCGAACAGTCGGCCGATGCGAGCCATCACTTCGGCATAGAGCACGGGTGGCGCCGTCTTCACCGTGTCATGGAAGTGACGACGCGCATGGGCCCAGCAGCCACCACGTGGATGATTGCCACTGAGCGCAATGCCATCATAGGCCGAGTAGCCATCGGCTTGTATCGCTCCCCGATATCCCTTCAGGAACGACGCTGGCCCATCGCGTTCGCGCGACAGCGTAAAGTCAAAGACCGTCAGCGGATGCTCATCATCCCCCACATAGGTCCAGAAGCGGGTGGAGACGGTCTTGCCCGGTGTCGCTTTGTCCTGCATGGATACCCGCGTATCATCCGTGTGCACCACCCGTGATTGCAGCACGTCCTGAACCATCTCGTCATAGAGAGGCTTCAGTAACTCGGCGGCTGCCGCCATCCAGTCGCAGGTGGTCGAGCGGGGAATCTCCAGGCCATGACGGGCGAAGATCTGCTCCTGGCGATGGAGTGGCAGGTGATCGCTGTACTTGCACACCGCCACATGAGCCAGGAGTCCCGCCGCTGGAAGTCCCTTCTCGATGGGCTGCGGCGGCTTGGGGGCGGTCACCAGATGGCTCTTGCACTGCGGACAGGCATACGTGCAGCGGATGTGTTCATGCACGAAGAGGGAAGCAGGAATGTAGTCAAGTTGTTCACTGATCTCTTCGCTGATGGGCTCACAGGTGATCTGGCACCCAGGACACTGCCGCTGGTCTTCGGTCAGTTCGTAGCGATGCTGTTCACGACGCAGGGACGAGGGAAGCTGACGGCGACCGGTGGAGACCTTCTTCGGCGTGGGGGCTGGTTCAGGGGGAAGCGGCTTCGGTGGTGATGGTGGCAGCAGATCTTTCAGTTCGGGGAACAGGGCATAGGCCTGGGGATCGAACTTCTCCCCCCGCGGGCCATAGAGACGCTTGAGCAGTTGCTCCAGTTGCTGCTGCAGGCCGGTGATAGTGCGCTGGCTACGCTGCTGAGCTTGCTGCAATTCCAGGATCATCGCCTGGAGCAGCGTGACATCTTCCGGCAGCGACGTGGGATCAGGAGTGAGACGAACATCCTTGCTCATGCAGGATAGTACGTTCCTGAAAGAGAGAAGTTTCGCGGCCTCGATCAGATTTTGGCAAAAAAGCTCTGGTGTCGTGACCATGGCCTGTCACTTCACGTGGCCGAGGCAACCTGGGGAGTGGTTCGCTGATACCGTGGCGACCGCTTCACACTGTTGAGGTCTACGCCATCCAGCAGCATGACCAGATCCGCTGCTCGTATCGACAGTCCCGCTTCGCCCTGCGTGGTACCCGTGCCGGGAAAGGTGAAGCGACCTTCCTCCAGTCGCTTGTACCACAGGGCGTAGCCATCGCCATCCCAGTAGAGCAGCTTGATCCGGTCGCCCCGCTTACTCTTGAACACGAACAGGTCGCCTGCCAGCGGATCACTCGCCATGGTGCTCGTCACCAGATGGGCCAGGCTGTCGAAGCTCTTCCGCATATCTGTCGGTGTCGTGCACAGGTACACACGTGTTGGAAGGCGAAGAGTCATCATGGCCGCACCGCATTCCGATGCAGGGCGGCGAGAATAGTCTCCAGGCTCTCAGTACCTACGGGAATCCGCAGTTGGACTCCACTCGGCAACTGCACTTCGATGACTGGACTGGCCGTCTCGGTGAGAGTCACTGGCATCCACGTCGCTGAAGCGAGAGCCTTCGGCTTGGAAGGCGAAGTGTTGCTGACTGGTCGAGGTGTTGATGTAGCGCTGCTGGCTGTTGGTGCAGGGGTTGCTGCCTGATCCCGTCGTGCCAGCTCGCGTCGCCACGCATAGAAATTCTGCTCGCTCAACTGATGCTGCTGACAGTAAGCCCGAATCCCCAAACCACTCGACTGCCAACCAGACAACTGCTCTCGCCAAAAACGCTCCTTCACTTCGCTACGTATATGGTTCGCCATCCCACGTCTCCTTTACTGGTGAAAAGAGATCGAGCCTAACAAACCTGTCAAGAATGGCGTT
>CAYPJB010000566.1:0-2516 GCA_964410845.1 uncultured Bacteroidales bacterium
GATACCCGGTGCCGAACGCCTGGTACTCTTTGCCATGGGTGCCTGGGGGGATCCCGTTGATGTGCCTTTTCTGTTAGAGAAGATGAAACAAACACCTTACGCCAGAATTGCCGCTGAATCGTTCACCTTCATCACCGGTCTGAATCTCGCTGAAAACAACTTCGACGGACCGATACCCAACGATCATGAACCCCTCCCCAACGAAGACCCACTTGACGACCGGGTGGAGATGGATCCCGATGAGAACCTGCCGTGGCCTATTGTCGACAAGGTACAGGCATGGTGGCATCAGAACCGTACCAGGTTCCGTGAAGGTACCCGTTACCTTGTCGGCGAACCACTGAGTGAAGCCCGGTGTAATAAGGTTGTTCTAGATGGCTATCAGCGTCAGCGTGCCTATGCAGCCCTGGAACTGTCGATTCAACATCCCGGGCAACCGATGATCGATGTCACTGCCCGCCAGAAATGAACCAAGCCAGACAATGTCTGGCTTGGCAGCTGAAGGTATTTGTCAGCTTAGAAGCGCCAGCGGAATTCAGTACGGTAGAGTTGCTCCGCAAAGTGATCCTGACTGACATTGATGCTGACGCCAACGCCGAAGTCCATCTTTTCACAGAGCTGATAGCGTATGCCAGGCCCGATACTCACATAAGTATCGCCGGCGGAATCGCGTTGGACCACGGTATCGACCCCACCAATGGTCTCGATGGCAGAGTACCTGCCAGCCTGGAAGCTCATGCAGTTGACTTCAAAGGTGCCGATGAGTTGCATGTCTCTACAGGTACAGGATTGCCATAGGAGATGATTCACAGCAAAGTTGTAGCGGAAGATGGAACCAGCCGTGTCGGAGCCACCGAGTGGAATCCATTGTGCCAGTTGTGACTGCAAATACGTATCGGGGAGCAATCGCCAGGTAAAGAGTAGTGATGGTTCCAGTGCCACCAGCCCAAGTCCCAAGCCCTGCCCACCGCTGGCCGTGGGAATGTTGGTGCGGAACTGGAAAGTCATCAGGAGAAGCTCGGAATCAATCAACACGCTCTTGGTGGCAATCGCGATATCACTGAAGCCCGACTTGTTTTCCCCATCGCCTGTCCAGTAGCGATAAGGCGTATCGACAGTGATGGAGAATTTCTCGGTTCCCACTTCGCTCGAGAGACGAAGCTCATCGTAATTAATGCCTCGCAGACGAGCCAGACTGCTGGGTGGAGCAAAGAAGTAGTTGTTACGATCTGGAAAATTGAGATTGCTGCCGTGATCCCAACGGATGCGCGTCTGGTTGACCGGACGAGCAGAATCCTGGAAGAAGGCTGCATTCTGGGCTGCAATCCACGTGGGTTCGTAACAGGGATCGGGACAGCAGACAGCATTGTGCAGCTGGCAGAAAAAATTCTCAAAGGTATTGCTGCCGACGCAGGAATGGCAGGTCTGTCCTGGGAAGCAGGAACCGCACCCGCCACAGTCGGATTGTCCACAGGAGCCACAGCCACTGGAAACCATCCCATTGGAGGTGCCGTAGAATCCTGTGCCGCAGGAGGAGCAGGAAGTCTGTACAACAGGTGACGCATCCACCTGTTGTTGATCAGCCTTGGCCTGCATGACAGCGTTCAGGAAGGAGCCTGATTCCTGCGCCTGTAATCCTTGATTGCCCATCGAAATCAATGAAACCGCAACGATGCTCCACAAACTCGGGCGATGGAAGGATTTCATGATTCACCTCGAAGCGGACATATAGTACGAGGAACGTGATTCCTGCTCATGACAAGTATCGAATAGTAAGATGGAGGAACTTGAACAAGTTTAGTAGTTTGCACGAACAGGGCGGTTGATGGGGTTATGCTAAGTATCGTAAGGCTGTGGACATACTGAGCTTCGCTACCTCAAGTAGATTAGGCAGATCTGCGAAAATCGGTGAAACCCTCAAGGTCGGTAAACTCGATAACCGAAGTAGTTTCTGACGAGAGACAGCGTCTATTCAGTAGGAGAATGGACATGCGCCGGCATTCCACAGTGTTCGCCCTGGTTGGTTGTATCGCTACAGCCACATTGCTTAATGCCCAGGTACCAGGAAGCGTACCGGCGGGTGGTGTAGCTGCTGCCCAGCAAGCAGCTCCTGCGGCTGCCGGTGCAGCTGATGTGGGCTTCTTCGCATCGTGCATCAAGGCTGCCGAAGATTGCAAGCGCAGGATTTGTGCTACTCCCATGGGTGCCATGTTGAACAACATGACCAAACCCTTCAATACCATGTCTGGTGGCATCCTTCCCAATTTCTGCCCAGAATTGCCGGGAGCAGATGAGCTGGCCAAGCCGGGTGTGGAAGGTGCATCAGCACAAGCCAAGAAAGACGCAGCCGAGGCCAAAGCTCGCCGCCAGGCCGTGCGTTACCTGGGAACTCTCGATTGCCGCTACTACCCTGAAGCGGAAGGGGCGCTGATCGCTGCTCTCCGTACGGATGGCGTCGAATGTGTTCGCTTTGAAGCTGCTCTGGTACTCGGCAAAGGTTGCTGTTGCAGCAGGAA
>CAYPJB010000567.1:0-2498 GCA_964410845.1 uncultured Bacteroidales bacterium
GTTGATGCTGTTCACCAGTTCGGGAATCGGCGGTTCGACAGGCTTCAGCTTCTGCAGCGAAGGGATCAAAACGAGCAATGCTATGGACAAACCAACGACACGCATCATGGTGCTTCTCCGTAAAATGGGAAGCGTCAGGATAGGTACAATCGGCATAATGCCAACCTTAATCGTGATATTTTTTCAACTTCTACAAATAGCTTAACGGTTAGGCTATACATGAAACCTGTGAAGATGAAAACAAATATGAATAAGTGGTAACCATACAGTGTACATAATGCTAATAGACCTTGCCTGTCGTTTTAGCCCTTTGAAATGGAGCTAAAGCCTGGGTTGCTCCATCCAGCATGAAGCGTAATTCGCTGTTGATAGCCACGAATTGCCAACCCTCATCCGACCGTTTTTTGGCATCTTCTGGGGTGAAAGTATGCATGCCAACGGGCACTTTTATCGATCGACCAGCCTTCAGAATACGCTGAATGGTCTCTTCCTGAGTTGTAGCCGTGGGGGCTTTGCCATCAGAACTATACTGGCTGCGAGCGAGGTCGTTAGGCCCGACGAAGACCGCATCGACACCGGGTACGGAGAAGATCTCCGTGAACTGGTCAACCGCTTCAATGTGTTCACATTGGAGGACGACCAGAATCTCATCATTTGCCTTCTCATAATAGGTCGCCGAGCTTGCTGCGTAGTTGAGGGCATGGGCTCCTCCTCCAACGCTGCGGTTCCCCGTCGGGGGGTACTTGGCTGCCTTCACTGCCAGTTCCGCCTCCGCCCGGGACATCACCATCGGTACCACGATGCCGTAGGCTCCAGCATCCAGTGCCCGTTTGATATGGTCATGGCTGCCACAGGGTACCCGAACGAGAGGAATACCCCCAGCATCTGCAATGACGCCGAAGAGCGTGCTGGCCAATTCCCAATCGATGGCTCCATGCTCCATATCAATGGTCAGCCAATCGAACCCAGCCCGGGCCAGATAGCGGGTCGCCAGGATGTTGCCGAGGGAAATCCAGGTGCCGATAGTGGGCTTACCTTCGTGAAGCAGACGCTTGGCGGTATTGGTTCGCATGGTGGCTCAGGGTTGAATGATCTTCTCAGGATCAAAGCGATCTATTCCCAACTGAATGGCGACATCGTTGACTCGTTTATCCAAGCTGGCAATTGGCAAAGCTGATGCTAACGCAATGTAGAGATAGCTGGCATCGTATGCCGTCAATTGATGGCGGCATGCCAGGTCGAGGACTCCGATCAATACTTCAGATGTAGGAAGAGCCTTAACTCTGATCGGAAGGCTAACTAGCAGATTGGCCCACTTTTCAGCTTCTGGACGTGTACTTCGCTGACGCTTGATGCCAAGTGTTAGTGCGTTGGCAACTTCATATGCCCAGAGTGCAGGCACTAAGGCCGAATGATCTTTCAGGCTTCGTCGGATTGATGAGGAATAGGGGGTGCCTTCGTCTCGAAAGAACCAGGCCATAGTCATGGAACAATCGAGAATGAAACAGGAAGGCTTGGATCGCGACATTTATCGTCGACCCTCTTCAATCAATTCCTTGATCGTGATATCAGGGCCAAGAATAGGGCCATTGGCTTGGAATTCTTCCATCTGACGAATAACATCTGCAACATCAACGGCAGGAGTTTCCACCGGAACAATCTTGGCGATGGCTACGCCACCTTTAGTGATTTGGAATGATTGTCCATTTCGCACCTTCTTCAGGAGCGAGGGGAATCGTGATCTGGCTTTCTTCGATCCAACACTTTTCATAGTTCTCTCCTCATCAGCAGTTTACCGTTGCTTTCGTGAACAAGTCAATGGGATACATCTTCGCATCTGCTATGATATGCCATCAATCCATCTGGTTCATCTTGAGGTTACACATGCTTGCTAAACATGTCATCTCTTTAGTCTTGATGCTGTTGGCTGTTAGTCCTTCCTATGCACAGCGTGACATCACCCCCGAAGATCTCTGGAAAGTGAAACGCCTGGGGGTTCCTTCCACATCCCCTGATGGCCAATGGGCGGTGGTGGACGTGGGCATCGTGGATGTGGCCAGGAACGAAACCACATCGGAACTCTGGCTCCTCAGCACCGATGGCAAAACCCAGAAGCAACTTACCCGAAGCGGTGGCAGGAACAGCAGTCCGAAGTGGTCGCCTGATGGCAAGTCGATTGCGTTCCTGAGCATGCGGGCAGGAGATGAGTCAACGCAGATATACACCATTTCCCCCGAAGGTGGCGAAGCTAAACGCATCAGCAAGATGCCCATGACTCCCTTCGGCATCAAGTGGAGTGCTGACAGCAAGACCATCTTCTGCACCGCCTGGACATGGAACGATACGCCAACCGATGCCGATTATTTGAAACGCACCAAGGAACTGAAAGAGAACAAAGTCCAGGCGTACATCATTGAAGAAGGCACTTTCCGTTACTGGGATCGCTGGATTGCCGATGGCAAGCGTCCTGTGGTCTGGGCGGTGGATGTGGCCAATGG
>CAYPJB010000568.1:0-2497 GCA_964410845.1 uncultured Bacteroidales bacterium
AGAGCTTTTCTGCCACCTCGGGCATGCCTTCCTTGTTGACCAGGGGTAGGATGGCAGCTTTCACTGGTGCCAGGCGTGGATGAAACCGCATAACAGTTCTGGTCTCACCATCCATCGTGTCTTCCGAGTAAGCTTCGCAGAGGACAGCCAGCGTGAAGCGATCCGCCCCGGCACTCGGTTCAATGACGTGGGGGATGTAACGAAACTTGGCCTTCTCTTCCTGCTCACGCTTCTTATCACCCTTGAAGGCGGACTTGTCGTAGGCAGCCCAGGCCGCTTCATCGAAGTAGGACAAATCTTTGCCAGAGGCGTTCTGGTGCTGGGTGAGATCGAACGCCCCACGGTGGGCGACGCCTTCGAGTTCCTGATGCTCTTCGCTGAAGGGGAACAGGTATTCGATGTCGGTGCAGGCCTTGCTGTAGTGGGCAAGTTCCTTCTCCCCCTGTTCACGAGGCTTGAGCTTCTCTGACTTGATGCCTAGCTTGGTGTACCAGGCCTTGCGGACATCCCGCCAGTATTCGTACCACTTCATCGAGTCTTCGGGCTTGCAGAAGAACTCGATTTCCATCTGTTCGAACTCGCGCGAGCGGAAGGTGTAGTTGCGTGGGTTGACTTCGTTGCGGAAGGCCTTGCCGACCTGAGCGATGCCGAACGGCGGTTTGACACGGCAACTATCGACGACATTCTTGAAGTTGACGAAGATGCCTTGGGCGGTTTCGGGACGAAGCCAGACTTTGTTGGCTTCATCCTGGATGGCACCGGCGTGAGATTCGAACATGAGGTTAAAGGCACGCGGCTCCGTTAACGAGCATTTCTCAAACTCACCTGGGCACTTGCTTGGCTTGAGTGGGCACTGCATACTCTTGATGTGATCTGCACGAAATCGTCCTTTGCAGCCTTCAGCCTTACAATCGATCATCGGATCCTGAAACCCGCTGGCGTGTCCACTCGCCACCCACACCTTCGGATTCTGAATAATCGCCGAGTCGAGCCCCACCATTACAATCTCTTCGCCATCGGGGCCTAGTGGTGGGTTGCGGACCATGTCATTCCACCAGGCGTCTTTGATGTTGCGTTTGAGTTCGACGCCGAGGGGGCCGTAGTCCCAGAAGCCATTGATGCCGCCGTAGATTTCGCTTGCCTGAAAGATGAAGCCCTTGCGTTTGCAGAGCGAGACAATCTTTTCCATGTCCATCCGTCAACTCCTCACTCGTCTGCTCGCCGTCTTGACGAGTTCTCCATGTTATACTGGCTAACCACGAACACACTAGCCCCCAGTCAGTTACCGGGGGAAGCTCACGCGGTGCCGTAAAGTGCTATTAAACCACATCGATACAGCCAATGTGGTTCCGTGATAGGACGCTCTTCATTGCACGGCTTCCCCCGGTCATTGACCTGGGGCTAGAGGACATTCTGCGGAACTTTGGTTGAAACACTGGTGTTTCATTGCCGAAGAATGAGACCGAGGTCAAAGGTTATGCGTTATCGTTGTCTATTGATCGGAACCTGTCTGCTGTTCATGAGCACTCTCGGGCTCAGTATGCATACCCCCGTCCAAGCGGAATCGCCCAAGGGTAAAACCAAGCGGGAAACCAGCAAAGTCGCCAGCCAGATTGATGCGATCATCAACAAAGCCCTCGAAGAGGCTAAAGTTCCTGCTTCCGGGATGAGTGATGATGCGGAGTTTGCCCGTCGGCTGTCCCTCGATCTACGGGGCAGAATCCCCACGCCTGATCGAGTCACACGTTTCCTGGCTGACAAAGATCCGAACAAGCGGGCCAAGCTGATCGAAGACTTCCTTGATGATCCCGAGTATGGCGAGCACTTTGCCATCATCTGGTACCATCGGCTAGTCAAGCGGACGATGGACAATACCCAGATCATTTCCACGAGCTTTGAAAGCTGGCTGGCAGACGAGTTCAACAAGAACACGCCGTGGGATCAACTCGTCAAGAACATCCTGATGTCAGAAGGTGCACGGGACAAGTACCCTGCGACGGTCTTCTATCTGGCCCATAGCGAGGGGAACAAGCAGCCTGAAGTACAGCCAGCCCGGGTGGTGGCGACGATGTCGCAGATGTTCATGGGCGTTCGGTTGGAATGCTGCGAGTGTCATAACCATCCGTTCGATGATGGCCTGAAACAGAAAGACTTCTGGGGCGTGGCTGCATTCTTCAATGGCTTGCACGCCAACCATACTGGCAAGAAGGATGAAGCGACACCGGTGATTGTCGAGCGTTTCACCAAGGGGCCAGCCCGCCGACGGAACCTCGAAGGCCAGCGCGACCCAGCCCCGTTTGGCGAGATCGTCATCCCCGATACTCAAGGCAAAACCGAGAAGGCTCGCTTTCTGCTTGGTGAATCACCTGCCCTGAGTCAATCAAAGTCGCCTCGCCTCAACTTCATCGATTGGCTGACTGCTAAAGAGAACCCTTACTTTGCACGGGGGATGGTGAACAAACTGTGGGCCAACTTCTTTGGCAAAGGCATCATCGAA
>CAYPJB010000569.1:0-2465 GCA_964410845.1 uncultured Bacteroidales bacterium
TACTTGAATCTCCATCGGTATATCCGATTGGTCAGAACCTTGCTTCTTCGCACTCCCTGCGTGCCTTCGGTCCGACAGTTGGCGTGGAAGCTCGCTACGGTCTGACTGACAGCTTGAAGGGTTTCGTCGCAGGCAAGTTCGGCATCCTCTATGCTGAAGGCGATCAGAACGCAGCCCTGACACTGACCACCGTTGACCCGAACTTCCAGGTGCCTGACAGCAGCATAGCGGCTCAACGCCGGCTTGCCTTGCCAACTGGTGAACTGGAGCTCGGTGCTGAATACTCGCACACTATCGGTTGCGATGGACCTCAGCTCTTCGTACGTGGCTCGGTGCTTTCCCTGGCATACTGGGGTGCAGGCAACGCAGCTCGCGTCAACAGCAGCAACCAGCCTGCTAATGAAGATCTGTTCTTCTTCGGTTTCTCGGCTCAAGTAGGTATTCGCTACTAAGCCAGTTCATTCCCGGGAGAGGTCAGGATGGCTTCTCCCGTCCCGGGTCGTGGCGGTGGGGACTTGCTACGATCTTACCCAGGCCCTTGGCCTGTTCTCGGACATTCAACATTGTCTGCCTCAGTGACTGCTAGACTGATTTCAGGCAATGTACAGGAACACGGAGGTTCTCGTCCCATGTTGAAACGCTATACCAAAGCCCTCGCCGCGATTGCCCTGGCTTGCCTCGGCGGCAGCGTCTTTGCTGATGAGCCTGCTGGCACCATCATTTCCACCACCAACAGCAATGCCTGCTTGACTGGTGATTGTTGTGCTCCTTCAGGCGGGTTCTTCGGCTCAGCAGGCATCCTCTTCCTGAAATCGCTCGGCAACGATAACCCCGGATTCTCTACGTTATCGAGTCAGTTCAATAACGCACTTCCCGTCTCCAATGATACGACCGTTACCAATTTCGATAACGGTGTTGATGTTGGCTACCGCTTTGAAGTGGGTTACCACAATGGAAATGGCTGGGGCGCTCGCCTTCGCTACTTCAAATGGGAAAGTACTGACTCGATCAATACGGTTGACAATTTTGACAACTCGGATGCTGTCCCAGGTGTAACTGGTGCTGCTACACGTGTTGATTCGCTTCGCCCCCTCGGTCTTCAGTTCCTGAGCTTCGGCACAGCAACGAATCCGACGTTCCTCAACTTCAACAACCGCGTCCGCATCGAAATCATCGATCTGGAAGTGACTCGAAGTGGCAGAATGGGTTGCGTCGACCTGACTGCATCACTCGGTTTGCGTTACCTGCAGACCTACCAGGAATACAACGCCAGCGAAACGCTTGGTAACATTCCTGCTACTCCTGAGTTCGATCAGTTCGGCAATGATGTAACGACTATCTTCCAAAGTCAGTCCATCCGCTCTGGCCAAACCAACAATGGCTTAGGGCCAATTCTTGGCTTGGAAGGACGCACGACTCTCTGGGATAACCTGCGTGTCTATGGTCTGGGTCGGGTCGGTTTCATCTTCGCTGAAGGCAAGCAGGAAGCCTATCAGCAAGTGAACTTCGATCCTCAGCGTGTTCCGTTCGGTTTCCCCAACCCCCAAAATTCTTCAGCTATTGCAAATTATGCCAAGCTGGTTACCACGGTGGAAGTGGAAGTCGGTCTGGAATATGCTATCCAACTCAACAGCGGCTCGGAAGTCTACCTCCGTGGCGGTCTTCTCGGCATGAGCATCGGTGGCGTGGGCAACTCCTCCCGCTCGACTGTTGGCGCAGGTACTGGCGAATCACAGAGCGACAACCTGTCCCTCTTCGGTATCAATGCCAGCATCGGCTTCCGCTACTAATCTGATACAGTGATCCACTCTGGAAAGAGCAGGCCCCAGCCTGCTCTTTCTTGTTTAAGTGGATGAACTTTGCCCTTCCACGTGTCTCTATATCATAACGTTGATAGACAGGGCCTATAGCTCAACGGCAGAGCACGGGACTCATAATCCCTTGGTTGCAGGTTCGAATCCTGCTGGGCCCACTGAGGTTTTGAGCGTAGAATGCAAGAAAATGCAGAGAACTCTGCAGAGAAACTCCCGCCCTGCGGCAACAGGGCGGGAGTCCTGAACCTTCCTTGGTTACACGTGGTTTCTAAGGAGGTTCGCGATGGCTCATTTCCCCAAGCCGTGGTTTCGTGCCGCCAACAAAAAGTGGTACGTGCAACTGCACGGCAAGCAGCATGATCTCGGCACCGACCGAGAGGAAGCATTCCGGCTCTATCATGAACTGATGCGTCACCCGTCGGGTACCATTCAGGTAACCTCCCAATCGGTTGTCGGCATCATTGATCTTTTCCTCGACTGGTGCCAAGCCAATCGAGCGACGGGTACGTACCACTGGTACCAGCAGCGTGCTCAGTCGTTTGCCAAAACCATTCCAACTAAATTGTTGGCTGAAGACCTGCGTCCCTACCACCTGGAAGCCTGGCTTGCTCGCCATCGGGGGTGGAATCCAGGCATGCGTCGTGGTGCCTT
>CAYPJB010000570.1:0-2439 GCA_964410845.1 uncultured Bacteroidales bacterium
TCGCAGCGACGATGGCAGCCTGGCTGTTCAGTCTGGCAGAGACTGCAGGCATCAAAGTGCTGGGCCTGCTTCCCCAGGGGCTGCCCGCGCTTACCTTCCCCGATGTCTCCATCAGTGAACTGCGCGGCCTGTTCCCCGGTGCGATAGCCATTGCACTGATTGCCTACACCGACATGAGTGTACTTTCCCGCACCTTCGCTTTGCGGAACAATTACGAAGTCGATCCGAACCAGGAACTGATCGCCCTCGGTGCAGCGAACGTAGCGACTGGATTATTCCAGGGATTCACGGTCAGCAGCAGTTCCTCTCGAACACCGGTCGCGGAAACAGCCGGTGCCCGAACGCAACTGACGTGCATCGTCGGTGCGGTGTGCATCTCCTTGCTGCTGATATTCGGTGCCTCGATTCTGAAAGATCTGCCGATGGCAGCACTGGGTGCGATTGTGATTTCCTCGTGTCTCAGTCTCGTCGAGATTGCAGGAGTTCGCCGACTCTTTCATCTCCGTCGTGAAGAATTTGCGTTATCCATGACATGCTTCCTGGCAGTGGCTCTCCTCGGTGTTGTCCAGGGTATCTTCATTGCCATCAGCCTGTCGCTGGCGGTCTTCATCTGGCGAGCCTGGAGGCCTTACGATGCTGTTTTAGGTCGCGTGGATGGTCTCAAGGGATACCACGACATCACTCGCTATCCTGCGGCGAAACGCATACCCGGGCTGGTCCTGTTCCGTTGGGATGCTCCGTTGTTTTTTGCCAACGCTGAGATTTTTCATGATCATATTCGTCGGGCAGTTGCCAAGTCACCAACTCGCACGAAATGCGTCGTCGTGGCTGCAGAACCGGTAACGGATGTGGATGTCACTGCTGCTGACGTTCTGGCGGATCTGGATGATGATCTCAAACAGGCAGGCGTCGAGTTATGCTTTGCGGAAATGAAAGATCCCGTCAAAGATCGGCTTCGACACTACGGCCTGCTGGAGAAAATAGGGAAGGATTACTTCTTCCCTACCCTGGGACAAGCCGTGGATCAATACCTGGCAGAACACCACGTGGAATGGATCGACTGGGATGAGAGGTAAACAGACTCCAGCTACGTCAACCGTGTCGCGAACAAACGCAAGCGAATCAGGAACATCCAAGTCATAACGAATACCACGAAACCCGCGGCCCGATGCCACCATGGGGAAACGCTGGCCAGAGGCACTTGCAAGACAAAAAAATCATGCTGCTTATGTATCGACTCGACCTGCTCGGTTAAAGAGTGATATGACTGGCAGCAAAACTCCGCAACCACGACTTCAACATGACGCATCCCCAGGTTAGAAAGTTGTAAACAGGAACTGTACAACTTTCATGCGTACGCCATCCTCCACCCGTTCAAAAATAAATTCAAATACAGAGTCCGGTATCGGTCCAACTGGCAAGCGACAGGTACGTTGTCAGCTCTGCTCTGACAACATGAAGATGACAGTCATGACCACTACCGGGAGGAGTTCGTTGATTGCACTGCTGAGCGAAACTCAGGATGCCTGATTTGTCCGCCAGAATCAGCTACCCAGACCATCAGTGTAATTGCAGTGACCAGGGCGATACAGGTCACCCAGCCGCCCAGGTATCGGTATTGGGTACTCCATTTCCCCAGTACCAGGGAAACCAGCCCGATAGCCGCTACCAGATAACCAGATACTGCGGCAATCTTGGCCCGATCTTCATGAATCTCCATCCATTTTTTGCCTGCCGCATCCAGCAACACAGGCATCGAGGTTTGTTCGAAACGATCTTCCGCTGTTTCGCCAGTCCACATCACAGCAAAGGTAGAGCCACCAAAGAGAACGCACATGCACAATGCAATGATGAGCACTTCCGTGTTCTTGCGAAAGAGGCCATACAACAGCGGCAACAGCGAGGCTGCCAGGCCAATCAGCGGAAGATGATTCAAGGCCACATGCAGATGTTCAGGAGTGAGTAGCCGATTCATGGGTGCCACCTCTTTTACAGAATCTCATTACCCCGTTTGGTAACGGAAATGATCAGAAGACGTGCCAGCAGGATTTCTGAAATAGTCGTGCTCATGAATCGCCCCCCCCTTTAGCTGGAATGTGCCAGTTCACTGCACCACCAGAAGTCATACATGCCGGAAGCCTTCTTACGTTCAGTCAAGGCACTTCCGGAGAGTGACATCATGCTGTCATAACAGGCATGATCATCAGGTGCGTAGTGATTCTAAACTGGCACCTGGTGGGCCGGTATCGGGGGAACTGGCAATCGTAATGGCAACTGTCAGCGCTGCGCTGACACAACGCTACCAGGCAGTATTACCTAGAGTTGTGGACCTAAATAGCCATGATCAGCGGCGAACTTGACATATTCAGCTGTTGTCTTCAGCCCTATTGCCCCTCAGGAAGCTAACAACCTGTGGGGCCACGGTAGTAGCGAGCCAAG
>CAYPJB010000571.1:0-2438 GCA_964410845.1 uncultured Bacteroidales bacterium
CCAGTGCCACCCTGATAGCTGATCGTCCATAGTTGGCCTTCTGCGGTGAAATGGGTACCCTCGGGTAGATTGCTAAAGGTGCCGATGATGGGACTACTACCTCTGTTGTCTATCAGCACAAATTGTGAATTGGCTTCTGGCAGAAAACTATTCAGGAGGCTGAGTTGTAGAGTGCCGTCCAGAATAACAGTGCCGGCAACTGTCAAACGGTCATGTTCTGCGCCGGGCCGTATTCCTGCGATTTCGAAATGTGTGGTTGCAGAAGCTCCAATTTCAATGCTGCCATCAAAGTAAACATTTGCTGGACTGTTGCCAGGCCGAAGGTCTCCCTGAAATTCAACAGTTCCAGTACCGGTAAATGGCCCTGCACCAGTAACAGCACCAAGGAACACTGTACGGGCTCCTAAGCCGGTACGCATTTCTGTTCCGTTGTGGAGTACATCATCGTGAAAGGTCAAGGTACTTCCACCAGCATTGATGATCTGCCCGGTGGCGGTGTTTGTCACTTTGCCATAGATATCTGAATTGCCACCGCTAAAGGCGACAACACCTTGATTGATCAGCCCGATGCCGCTGGTGTTAGCTGAACTGCCTCGTAGAACTCCCCGGCCGGAGATCATGCCGCCTGCGTTATTGTTGAGTGTGCTGGTAAATTCTAATGTACCGCCGGAGAGTTCTAGCGTTCCGTTGGTATTGTTAGTATTGCTAGTGCCTGCAAACACCAGCCTTTGCCCTGAATCACTGATGATGCGTCCGTTAGCATTATTGACCAAGCTAGCCCCCACCATGCCGGAACCTGTAATACGTCCCACATTCGTCAAAGTGTTGCCTGAAATGCCCAGCCGGGATGAAGCATTCAGAAAATTCACCTCGTTATTATTGTTGATGGCTGGTGCGATCAGGCTACCCCCGTTCATGTACAGAGGTCCATTGATCGTCATGGCGTTGGAAATCTGAACAGACATCCCGGGATTTAAGATCAACTGTGAGCCAAACGAATTGGTTTGAAAAATGGAGCCGACTGTCATGGAGCTATTGGTGATATGCAACAAGCCCTTTTGCAAAACCAGTTGCTGTGTCCCCAACAAAGTCCCGGTGCGAAAGGTTCCACCATCAAGGGTCATGGAAGATACTAAATTCGTTGCACCTTCGACTTCCAGAATGCGTCCGGCCGTCACGCTTAAATTGGGTCCGAGTATAAATTGAACTTGATCATAGTCAGCAAGCCAGTTGCCAGAGAAGCGAAAGGTGCCTGCATTAAATCCGAAGTACCCACCTGCGGGAGTGATAGATGCTGTTGTCACTCTACCACCATTGAGGAAGACTTGTCCTGGCGAATGAATATTCAGACTTGTGCCTACATTGACACGTCCCGCAACTGGAATAACAAGAGAAGCTGATTGTGGACTCGTCACAGTATCGTCGCCTACGTCTAGCTGGTTGGCAATGTTCCATGTGCCTGCGACTATTGCTGTGGTTGGATTCTGATTTCCGCCTATCAATGCAGAGTCTGTGTTTAGAGTCGCCGAGGAGTTGACTTGCAACGTTCCATTTGCTGTGAGTTTGCTGGTGAGAGTTGCAACTGCGTTAGATGAAATACTAAAAGTAGATTGAGATCCGATATTTAGAACCCCAGCATTCAAAGTTGTGTTTGTTCCCGTAACTAATAATAGGCTGCCAAAGGAAAAGGAAGATTGTCCGATTCCCGCTTGTGACACAATGAAAGACGCACCGTCGCGCACCTCTAGCGTGCCAGGAGCAGACCACCCAATAAGAAATCCAGTATCTGCAATGACTCTTGTAGTTGCACCTTGAACGGCAAAATGCCCTGGTATATTCGAATATCCACCGACAGTTGCAGTACGATTAAACTGCATCGTGCCACTAATAAGGCTAGCAGCTGAACCTATGTCGGCGGAGCCATTGCCATCCGTAAGCGTGTATGTGTTTCCTGCTCCAATATCGAAGGTGACATTCCCATTACGAGTATGAAATCCCCTATTTGTAACACTTGAACTGAAATTCACCGTGTAGGAATCATAGAGATCAAAAATCGCCAGTTGTCCCGATCCAGGGGGGCCTGCTGGTGTCCAGTTTGAAGCGGTTTGGAAAAGGCCACCAGCAGGATTATTCCAGGACTGGGCAACACCATAGCTCTGACCAATGATGCATGGAATACTCAGCGCCAACAAAGACCTGACCGAATGATGCAAGAACTTCATTGCCCACTCCCATCATGAATGATTTTCGAGATGCTCTCATACCACTCATCACCAACTGGGAATGCAACCGGACACAATCCGTGCGAATCTAACCGCAGCAATGCCGACACGTTTTCAGATATTCCTCCACTTCCTCAGCACTGATTCCCCAGAGCATAGGAGGCAGCCATTTCAGGTCTTTAACTTGAGAAATGTCATTGCCCGCTCGAAGATAGC
>CAYPJB010000572.1:0-2433 GCA_964410845.1 uncultured Bacteroidales bacterium
CGTATCAGCGCCCCGAATTCCTCGCTCAGTACCAGAATCGAGAATCTGGTAATCGGAGAGGTTTCCGGAGTGCTGACTGAGGCGTAATCGAACTTGCCACGCAAATCGGTGTAGCCATCCTTGTGGAACTTCACCTGGCCATCTGCCAGGCGGACGTAGATCTTCACGTAAACCTTGCTGAGGGCTTTGCTTGAGGCAGTATTGACTACCTTCAGCTGGCCATAGTTCTCCTGCAGAGTAACGGTCAGGGCGTTGGCATAGTATGGCACCGAGCGTGACTTCCCGCCGTGAGTGATCTCGACCAAGACATTGCGGTTGACGAGGTCCTTGGGAAGATCAAACGCACACTTGTTCTGGCCAGCAGGCAAGGTCTGCTGTTGTGTGAAGTTCGGTTTGATGGCGCTGAACTGACTGCCGTACTGCTGCACGAACGGATTGCGGCTGAACAGCAGTTCCACATCCATCAGGTAGTAGTTGATCTGTACTGCATCCACGTTCTGCCAGTTCAGGTTAATCTTGCGGGCATCGATGGTGAAATCAAAGGTCGGCTCAGTTGCAGCCAGTTGTGCCTGCAGATCTGCACGACTATCCTTGTCAGCTACCTTGGTAGCCTTGCCTTCCACTTCATCCAGTTGGTTGGTAATCGTTGTGAACGTGTTTCTCCAGCGATCTACAGGATGTGCAGCATACTTGGCCGCAATGGTGCGGGCCTTGCCAAGCTCTTCCGTGAAAAGAGCAAGATATGCTGCACAGTAATCGTACTGCATCTTCGTCTCGAGCTTGTCATTGTTCACTTTGCTGAAGGTTTCGAGAGCTTCTTCGATGCGATCCTGCAGGAGCAGGTAATAGGTGATAGTCAGCCAGTCAGCATCATCGAAGGTTCTCTTGTATGACAGCATCGTCATGAATTGATGGTACTGCTGATGGAAGCGGTTATTGACAATCTGGCGAACCTTGCCCAGCGAATGGGTGCGGGCGTTGACCAGCGGCTTGTATTCCAGGTGCTGGTAGTGATGCCGGGATACCGGATCAATTGTCAGCGGGGTTGAAACAAGTGGGCCATTGCCACAAAGTTGAATGAGCTGATCATGATGACGGAGGAACTCACGAAGTTCATTCAAGCTGTTATGCTGCATCGAGTATGACCAGAGTGTGTGCTGGTAGACATGGCGCGAACGCAGTAATCGGGTGACTGCTTCGAAGAACCCTTTGTCCTTCATACGGAAGGCGATTTTCTCCAGGTTTAGCCTGAAAAGATTCTCACGGTTCATGAGGGCCAGCACCTGTTCGGGAGTGCCTTCCTGCGAGACATAATCCCAGGCTTCGGTGTCGATCTTGCTAGGCTTTTCGACAACATTGAAGCTTTGAGCAGTAGCGCTGATGAGGTACTGTTCGTTTTTAGCCACATGCACCGGGAAGTGATTGAAGGTTCCGGCAGCAGGGAAATAGAAGAGGTAATCAATCGTCTGGGTGCGGTAGGGTTCGAGATCGAGCAGGATGGACTTGGTCTGCTGCCCTTTCCCCAGCGGCATGGCACCGACGGGAATCTGGTAGAGCACCGTCAATTTCTGTCGGGATGATGTGGGATTGGTGACCACGATCTGGCAGCCATACACGGTATGAACCAGAAATTCACCAGTGATGAAGTGATCGATTTTCTCGCCATTCTCTTCACGGTAGCGGTCGCTGGGGCGATAGAAGTTCTGGCTGACCAGGATGGGAAGCTTGGTCTTGGCTTCTACTGCCGGTTTCACTTCTTCATGGAAGGCGACGACAGGCCCCGCGGGCTTGAGCGTCATCTTGCCCTGCTCGAACTTCAGTTCATGTTTGGCTGCTTCGAATGGTAATTCGAGGACAGCAAGGGCGAACATCATCTCGGTGAAGTTACGAGTGGCCTGTGGGAAATTCTTTGAGAAGAACGGGGTATTGCCGGGGTGCTTGACGTAGTCGAGCCAGAAGCCGTTAATAGAGACGAGCTCTGCAAGTTGCTGTTCGATGGGGAGTTTGTAGTAGTTGTTCTCCGCCCATTCCTGGGTAGGTTCCAGCTTGCGGTAGAGTTGACGCATCGGAGCACGCTCGCGTTCATTGCTGAAGAATACTTCACCAGCAGACGCCGGTTTTTTGGCATCATCTTGCTTCCTGAGCTGTTCGACCTCTGCATCCTTGGCTCCACCTCTGCGCAAGGCAACGCGTCCTTCACCCTTGCTGGGGACGGATTTCATTTCCTTTCCAAGTGTTATGGCATTGACTGCAGGAGCACCGGGAGCGCCGCCTGAGCTTCCGAGTCCTCCCCTTCCACCACCACCCATCCCGCCAGGCATGGCCAGGTCACGACCAACTCCTCTTGGTTCTTCCAATCGCAACACAGCCTTGTCTGCCAATTCCGATTTGGCTTTCTCCATTCCGAATGCAGAACCAGCACTGAGGTCATTG
>CAYPJB010000573.1:0-2428 GCA_964410845.1 uncultured Bacteroidales bacterium
TGTCTGGCCTCCCTCGACGGGAAGCATTCGCAGGAAGGGATCGTGATGATAGACCGTCAGCCAGCGCTGCTGAAAACGGGCAAGTTCGTCAGGCCGGTATTCAGCTCGGCCATCGTGCCGCTGGGCTTCGTAGTGGTAGAGTTCCACCGCAGGGTTCATGACCAGGCGATAGCCCAACTGTCGAAGCCGCAGACAGTAATCGACATCGTTGTAGTTCAGTTCAAAACTCTCATCAAATCCATGAGCTGCATCAAAGGCCCGGCGTGAGGTAAGCAGACAGGCTGCTGTCGCTGCCAGGCAGTTGGCAGGCTTGTCGTTGGCGGTATTTGCCTGCCCGTAATTCGGATGAATGGGCACTCCTTCACGCAGGCTTATGCCTGCATGCTGGATTGTGCCATTCGGGAAGAGCAGCTTGGCCCCGACTGCCCCGATGTCTTCAGTCATCAGGTCCAGCATCTGTTCCAGCCAGCGTGCGGTGATGACCTCTGTATCGTCATTGAGCAGCAGCAGATATTCGCCACGTGCGATGCGTGCTGCGACATTGATGCTCAGCGAAAAGTTGAACGGGCCCGGGACACTGATCCGCTGGGCCTGATATTGCTCAACGGCTGCTATCGCTCGCTCGGAGAGATTCTCCTGGTCGACGACGATGATCTCGATATTTGCCCCAGCGGGCACTTTTCGAATGGAGGCCAGGCAGCGTTCCAGATGAAGTATGCTCTGCCCCGTATGTTCCACCACTTTGCCAGCGCTGGGAATAATGATGCTCACCAGGCCCGGCTCATAAGTCGAGTGACAGGTCGTTGTCTGTCGAGAACTGACCAGATGTTTCTGGGCTTTCACGGTATAGTGTGAGTAGTCTTCCGCCAGACGTTCCCAGACCAGCTTGACTGCCTCAGATACCGGTGGCCGGGGTGTCTTGTGAAGCAGCGTGCGTTTGAGTTGTACCAGCTTCAGTTCACTCTGGTTTAACCGATGCACATACTCTGGAATCAACGCACCATCATACGTGGGGTTGAGGCCTCCCAATCGTCGAAGTGTTGGCCCGTGCAAGGCGACCGATTCCCCCAGTATTTCCGGCTGATACCGGAGCGTCTCCATTTCGATGACAGGCTTGAACAACGGATCGGCCTCACGACGGCCAGGCAACATCGTGTCTTCATCGGCATAGATCAAAGCCGCTTCCGAATTCGTCCAGGCTGCTTCTAGAAGAGCACAACTGGCATCGTGTTCCAGGGTATCGCCGGGATGCAGCATCATGAGCCAATCAGCCTTTGATGCCTCCAGCACCTGCATGATCATTCGTGCCTGGCCGATGTCGTCAGGCAGGGATTGCCAGTGGATGCGTTGGGCGAGTATCTTGCAGTCAGGTAAAGCCTGGCAGGCATCCATCCACTGCGAACGAACTGTCAGCCAGAGTTCCCATCGGCACTCGTCCTGCTGCTGAAGACTTTTCAGCGTTGCTGGCAGTGCCTCGACGTCAGCCTTATTGCTGATCTGCACACAATAGACGAGTCTGGCAGGCACCAGTGCCAGTGTCTTCATCACCTGTTGACGATGGGCCAGCCCGGGTCGCTGACGTTGCAGCCAGCGTTGATATGGGGTGAGTAGCTGGGTGTCCCTTTTTGTCTGCGGTGTGGTCAGAGCCATGCCATAGTGCAACAGCGATGGATAGCTTCGTGATTCGTTCCAGGTACGCTGAGGCGCAGTGAATGCCTGTTTCAGCAATTGGCCCATGCCCTTCACCGCCACACGCCAGGTGGGTGTTGGAGTAACAGCCATTTGTTGCAGGACAAACACACCACTGGCCTGAGTGAGTTGCAGCCTCAGTCGGTGGACAGGGTGATGCATGTAGAACTGGAACACCCGTCGTTCAGCGTTGCCCGACCAATCACTCAGCGAGATGGTGGTTTCATCGTTGAAGCCATCTTCCGTACCGACAGTGAATCGCAGTGCATAGTCCTTTGCTACTTCTGCGACAAGTTCGATCTGATGCCAACCTCGCTGGAGTGATGCGGCCCAGATCAGCGTTGCTTCATTCCCTGTTACTGTCCAATGCGAAGGGCCGAACGGCTGGAGATGGTAACTGATCTCAGGGGTGATGGCTGGTTTGCCAGTGTAGCATTTGAACCGGTTCGCTGGCGAATCGTACTGCCTCTGCCAGCGTTCCCACTGCAATGCTTCTTCGGTTTTCTGTAGGGTCTGCTGTACTTCGAGCAGTCTTCGCTGGGCGGAGTGAAGCTTGTCGTGGTTCACCTCGTTCTGTCGTTGTTCTCGCACATACTCGCTGAGTTGTCTGGCGAGGATGCGACAGGGATCGAGCCCGGATTCCAGAACTTCGGCAAGAACCTCCCGACGCTGCCAGGTGCGACTAGCTTCCTGGTCGAGAGCTTCCGACTTGAACCCGGCATAGAGCGTGCGATAGCCT
>CAYPJB010000574.1:0-2422 GCA_964410845.1 uncultured Bacteroidales bacterium
TTCATGCGGGTGTTTGATTCGTTACGCCCCAAGGAACTGGAAGAGTTTCAGCAGGTAGCCGAAGCCGTACGTCAAGCGAAAGAATCGTTGACAGAACTAGGAACAGCACTCGATGCCCGTTTCGGAGAGAACGCCCCGGATCTGCTGAGTGAGGAAAACCCCGATAACATTGGGCGTGTCCTGGTGGCGGTGGATCGTGAAGTAACCAAACTGCTCAAAGCACGCGGGCTTATCAGCGATGGCAGTGAAACCGCTACGGAAGCAGCGACTTCGGCGAATGAGAGTGGCGGCGTGGTGGAGGCAGCGGGCAACCCGCGGACCATGTCGCGTGAAGGCCTCTATCGCCAGATCGAAACCATTGCAGATGCGTTAGCGCGATTGGAACCACATAGTCCGATACCCTTCTTGCTCAAGCGAGTCGTCAAGCTGGGCTCGCTTTCATTCCCGGAACTCATGAAGGAATTCGTCCGAGATTCCAGCACTATTGACGAGGTCAACCGCCTGCTTGGAATACCACCTTCGGACTAAGTAAAACAATCTGAATACAGTGCTTTTTGGGCACCGGACAATCCCTTCGCGGAAGTGCATAGCCCGCGATCTGGACCTTGTCAAATAATTCTGCAAATTTCACAATTGCATGGTGTCACGATAATTGCTAGCATGATCACCACTCCATCTGACAGTGTTTGAAGTGAAGGTCTTGCTATGCCAAACTCTACAATCCTGAGCTTTGATGTTGAAGAACATCATCGCATTGAGGCGGCGTCTGGAATTTCATGTAGCTCCCAACAGCGGGAGAACTACGCAACACGGTCGGTTTCAACCACTAGAAGACTAAGTCAACTTTTAGCAGAGTCAAATACCAAGGCCACTTTTTTCATCGTCGGTGAACTGGCCCAGCAACACCCGGCCATGGTGCGCGAACTGCACCAGGCTGGCCATGAAATAGCATCACACGGTTGGGATCATCAACCGGTCTATCGGCTGAACCGGGAAGGGTTTCGCCGGGACATCACGAAAAGCAAACAGGTCTTGGAACAGATTATTGGAGCGCCGGTCACGGGCTATCGTGCGCCGACCTTCAGTGTCATGCGAAAAACAGCATGGGCGATCGATGAACTGATCGATGCTGGCTATCAGTATGATTCATCGATCTTCCCGGTTCACCATGATCGCTATGGCGTTCCCGATGCGCCAGTATCGCCCTTCCGCTGCTACGGATCGAGCGGCCAGCAGTCACTGCTGGAGATCCCACCACTCACGTTGCAAGCAGGCATGTGCAATGTGCCTGTGGGTGGCGGAGGCTACTTCCGATTGCTGCCGTTGTTGCTCCTGAAAGCAGGGATCTGGCTGAACCGCAAGCATGAGCCCTCAGTCTCGATGCTCTACTTCCATCCTTGGGAATTCGATGCTGGTCAGACGAAGCTGGAACTGAGTGGTATGAATCGTTGGCGAACCTATGTCGGCATCGAACGTGCAGAAGCGAGATTGCGCAAGATCTTGAGGTTCACTTCAGTCACTTCATTCCGTCGTGCTTGTGACATCGCGCACAGCATTGATTCGATGCCATTGCCGGTGTACCACTTGATCCCACAAATGCTGTCGCCTATACCGATGATGTTGCCTGCCTAGATTATCAAAGAAATGAACTGATAATTTCCACCAGGCGCGGAACTTGTGCCTGGTGTATCGATTCTTGTTGACACGTTGAATTTACAACCTATCTTTCACTGCTTCCAACTGTCAGTCCCTATCCCATCCGCAGTGACGAAGCAACAGCTTTCACCACACTCAAGCTGATAACTACGCTACGCCGCACGAAAACTCTTTTGCCCGGAGAGATCGATGGCCCGTTCGCAGGTTCGCGCCCAGAATTCCCAGTCTCGCAAAGTTTCCAGTTACAAGCCGTTGATCGAAACACTCGAAGATCGCTACGTACTCGACGCCTGGGGGCTGAGTCTGGACTTTGGTACACCGACATCGCCAGTCGATAAGGGCTTTCAGCAGTTTGGGACAAGCGGGTACTCCAGTGGTGATGCCAATGGCTACGGTTGGACAAATCCACGACGCGTGGAAGCGTATGACACGCTGCTTGGTTCAGATCTCACTCGTGATGGCGTGCGTGGTACCATCAACACATTCGCTGCGCAGGTGCCGAACGGAAAGTATTCAGTATCAGCCTTGCTCGGGAATGAGCGTAGTTTCAACGACCGTATCACCATTTTCTCCAATCAAGGAATCATCGTCAATAACCTGACGAATTACCGTCAGCGTATGGTGCCAGTCAACTTCACCACGGAAGTGAAAGATGGCATCTTCAAGATGACGCTGGTAGATGCCGGAGGCCAGTACCGGTATTTCTCCATTGCATCGCTGCAGATTACTTCAGTGCCGACGAATCCAGGGACCCCAGCTCTGAGCG
>CAYPJB010000575.1:0-2402 GCA_964410845.1 uncultured Bacteroidales bacterium
CTGCTCATCGGTCACATCGACGAACCGTTCCCCAGGCTTCTTCCACTTCTGCCAATCCAGTGCCGGATCGAAGACCGCCCGGAAGCGATAGTAGTCGCGGATGGGAATCGGATCATACCGATGATCGTGACACTGGGCACAACCAACGGTTAAGCCAAACAGGGACGAACTGACAACCTTGATCGTCTCCGCCACCGCCTGGTTCCGCTCGGCGGGGCTGTTATCCATCTGCGTCCCATCGGGAGCCATGCGAAGGAAGCCGGTGGCGATCAGCTTCTCCTGCACGTTCGCATCGCTAAGCTTGAGTGGTTTCTGCACCATCTCATCGCCTGCGAGTTGTTCCTGGATGAACAGGTCGAAAGGCTTATCGTCGTTGAAACTCTTGATGACATAGTCTCGGTACTTCCAGGCATGCTCCCGGAGGCCTTCGTTGCCGGGGGTGCCTTCGCTTTCGCTGTAGCCTGCAACATCGAGCCAGTGCCTGCCCCAGCGTTCACCATAATGAGGCGATGCCAGCAGCCGCTTGATGAGCTTCTCGTACGCCTGTGGCGATGCGTCATTCACGAACTGCTGCACTTCCTCCGGCATCGGAGGCAAACCCAACAGATCGAAGGTCACGCGACGGATGTACGTCCGCCGATCCGCTTCGGGTGAAAACAGCAGCGACTGGGTTTGCAACTTCTGGGCGATGAAGGCATCGACATGCGTTCGCGTCTGATACCGCCCCGGCACCATCGGCACCGCTGGTTTGCCAATCGGCTGATAAGCCCAGTGAGCACGATCCTCTTCGGTGATCTGCATATCAGCCGGATCGGCTGGTTCCGGACGTAGCGTCTTCGCCCCGGTTTCGATCCACTGCTTGATGAGTGCTTTCTCGTGAGCCGATAGCTTCTTGGTCGCCTCCGGCATCTCGTCACTCTCGATGCGGTGCCAGAGCAGGCTCTTGTCGAGGTTCGCTACCACGAGGGCTGGGCCGTTCTTGCCCCCCTTCTTCATCAACGAAGGAAGCCGCACGTCGAGTTTGCCCTTGGGCTTGTCGTCTTCGCCATGGCAGAAGAAGCAGTGCGCTTTCAGGATGGGGCGGATGTGCTTCTCGAACGTGATCTCCTCTGCCACGGTTGCAGCAGGGAGCACGAACGAGAAAGCCAGGAACAGGCAGGCACGCATCATGGTGGGTAGAGCAAGGAAGTTCCGCGTATCGCACAGTATCGGTCGAAGGCATTGGCCGGGGCTACTGTGTTTCTTTCGTTCAAGTCTACCCGCTGGATGGGGCGTGTGCAAGCAAGCAAAGGAAGGGATTGTAATGGTAGATATCGAGTCGGGTGCCATAGCTTGCCGGTATGTCCGGTTAGCTAAGTTGAGTGTGCCAAGTCGCACGGAGGTTGTGGATAAAATGACATATCCGAAAACCAAGGCAACTGTCTGCAACCAGGCATTCGCATGACCTAGTCGAGAACAAGTTTGGCTCATGTCAAATTCTGAGCTACAGTTAATATTAGACTTTTTGGTCTTGTTCAGATCTTGAAGACGGGCATAACGCTTCCGCTTCTTAGCTTCACTCACAGCGAGATTACACAGTGATCAGATGCCACACATTCCGGACCATTTTGCTGACCACTTCCCTCGCGTTGCTTGCCAGCAACGTTTACGGTCAGATTTTTTCAAGCTCATCCACAGTTGATGTTCGAAACGGTATCGACTGGAAAATTGTTGGCGGAACGTCATTTGCAGGTGGCACAAGAGGCGTGGGAGATAACACAAGGAAAGTAGGTGCATCTACTCAAGTGGATCCTTTTACCAGTGGTCCTTATAGTGCAGGATCTATTCAACATCCACTGAAGACTTTGACAGCAGCAGCAGGAACTTCCTCAACCTTCTCTGCTGTTACCGTTGCTCCAACACCGCTCAGTAACGGAGCTTACAACTATCAGATGTCAACGTTTGCCCAGACAAATGCTGCTCCGGGAGGCTTAGGGCCTTTTTTTTGCGCAAGCCAAGGCCAACGATCCTCAACTGATCACTACTCCAGCTGTGTATGGGTTGACCTACAGCTTATTGTCTGGCACGCAACTGTTGACCACTGCCAGCGGAAGCGGTACAGCATATCTCGATCTCTTGGCAATTAATGTTCTTGCCGAACCCATCATGAGTATCGAGTTGACCAGCAACAATGGCGGAGCAGTAGTCCCTACGATATTCTTCAATTCCGATCCTCGTCTTTCCTTCTTCCAACCAGGTACCAGCACTCCTGTGACACCAGGTGACATTGCAGCAATCATCAATAATCCTACGTTCCAGGCTGACATTACCTCCGGCGATGGTTTGGATGTCGGCGTGTCATTCTTTGATGTGTTCCTGGATTTATCGGTAACACTTCCTGCTGATGCTGCTTTGGGAGCTAC
>CAYPJB010000576.1:0-2389 GCA_964410845.1 uncultured Bacteroidales bacterium
GATCCTGACATCGATGATGTAACCAGGATCATTCTTGAGACACATGACCGTGAACGATTCGCAGACTTCCGCAACATGACCGTCGGCAGCTTTCGTGAGTGGCTTCTCGAATCCTGTACTCATCCCAACAGATTGAAGGAAGTAGCTTGGGCGATAACCCCTGAGATGGCAGCAGCGGTTGCCAAGCTTATGTCCAACAAGGAACTGGTTGCAGTGGCATCGAGGATCCGAAATATCACTCGACTTCGAAACACTTTGGGCCAGCAGGGTGTGCTGGGTATCCGCCTGCAACCCAATCATCCATCCGACGATCTGGCAGGTATCCTAGTTTCTGCCCTGGATGGACTGCACTTTGGCTGTGGTGATGCAGTCATTGGAGTGAATCCAGCCACGGATACGGTAGAAACGGTCGCCAGCATTCTGCATGGCCTGGATCGTCTGATCACTCATCATGCCATCCCGACACAAGCTTGTTGTCTCGCTCATCTCACGACTCAGTTGCAATGTCTGGAGCGAGGTGCTCCGGTAGATCTCCTGTTCCAGTCCATCGCTGGAACGCAGGCTGCAAATGCGAGTTTTGGCGTTACACTTCAGATGTTACGTGAAGGAAAGGAACGTACCTGTGAATCACATTGTCAGCGATCGGGTACGTGGCTGAGTCAACAGGTAATGTACTTCGAAACAGGGCAGGGGAGTGCACTCTCCGCTGACGCACATCATGGGGTTGATCAACTCACACTCGAAGCCAGGGCATATGGGCTTGCGCGAGCATATGATCCATTTCTGGTAAACAGCGTAGTGGGGTTCATTGGCCCGGAATATCTGTTTGATGAACGGCAGATCATTCGGGCCGGGCTGGAGGATCACTTCATGGGCAAACTGCTCGGCCTGCCCATGGGAGTGGATGTCTGCTACACCAACCATGCTGATGCTGATCAGAACTCAGCTGACAATCTGATGCTGTTACTCGCCACTGCGGGGTGCAACTACTTTATGGGAGTACCCTGCGCGGACGATGTTATGCTTAACTACCAGTCGACAAGTTACCACGATGCAGCTCTGGTACGTGAAGTACTGCATCTGAAACCTGCTCCCGAATTTCTTGCCTGGCTGGAAGATCGCGGCATTTTCCAACAAGGACGATTAGCCCCGCATCGTACAGATACGCAACACAAACTTTTCTCCCAGGTCCAGCACCTTCTTGCACCATGATCGGATCTTCTGGATGGATACGCCGACGCCACACAATCATACCGCTGAAATTGCAGACGACATTCAAACGTTGCATCGATTGGGATATGCCCAGGAACTGGCTCGTTGCCTGGGTGGGTTTTCCAACTTTGCCATTTCGCTGTCGATCATTTGCATCCTGGCTGGCGGGTTGACGTCGTTCCACATTGGATTCGGCAGTGTCGGTGGTGCAGCCATCGGTATCGGTTGGCCGTTGGCGTGCTTATTTTCACTCGCCGTAGCGCTGACGATGGGGCAGATCGCTTCTGCCTTTCCTACTGCAGGTGGTCTATACCACTGGGCAGCAATTTTGGGTGGTCGTGGCTGGGGCTGGTTGACGGCCTGGTTCAACCTGGCTGGACTCGTCACGGTGCTCGCTGCCATCAATGTGGGAACGGTACAGTTCCTTTTCGGTGCTTTCTGGCCTGACGTCGAGTGTTCGCCCATGGTGCAGTTGGTCATGGTTGTAGCCATCACGGGGACCCAGGCTTTGTTCAATCATCTGGGCATGCGTGTAACCAGGATACTCACTGATTTCAGTGGATACTGGATCTTGATCGTTTCGGTTGTATTGACTGTGAGTCTGCTCTTTTCGGTGACGAGTTGGGACTTCACCCGACTGGTTTCGTGGACAAACAATAGTGGTTTGCCAGCCAACTCACCCATCTGGCCCCAAACTGATAACCTTTGGTGGCTCTTCGCTTTAGGTCTGCTGCTGCCAGCGTACACCATTACAGGGTTCGATGCCTCAGCACACGCTTCTGAAGAGACCATCGGTGCTGCGCACAATGTTCCCCGGGGGATCGTCCGATCTGTGTTAGTCTCTGGTATTTTCGGCTGGATCATGCTCGTAGCTGTTGTGCTGGCGATGAAAGATCCCAGTGCGAATATTCAACAGGGCGATAAGGTCTTTTTCACGACTCTCTTCGATGCGTTGTCAGTATCGTGGGGCAAATGGCTCTGTGCAGGAATAGGCTTGGCACAATATCTTTGCGGTCTGGCAACGGTCACATCTGCTTCACGGATGGCCTTTGCCTTTGCCCGAGATGGAGGGCTGCCCTATGCTTCGTTCATTCGCTCTGCTTCCCCAACATTCCGAACGCCAGCCGTTGCCATCTGGTTGGTTGCCCTGGTCTCGGTGGCTTTCACAATATTTACA
>CAYPJB010000577.1:0-2377 GCA_964410845.1 uncultured Bacteroidales bacterium
TGCTGATTCGCAGTCCACAGATCAATGTTCGAATTCAGCGGGATAAAGCCACCAGCCTGGGCGTAACGGCACGGCAGATCGAAGACGCTTTAGCTAACGCCTACGGATCCCGGCAGGTATCGACGATCTATGCTGCCAACAACGAATATCGGGTGATTCTGGAAGCCCAGCCTGAGTATCAACGCGATCCCACAGCTTTGTCGAGACTCTATGTTCGCTCAGGAACTGGGGTACTGGTTCCGATTGATTCCCTGGTCGAAGTAAGTCGTGGGGTAGGGCCACTGACCGTGAATCACTCAGGGCAACTGCCTTCGGTGACGATCTCGTTCGACATCAAACCTGGGTCATCGCTGGGTGATGCACTATCGAAAGTGCAGGAAGCAACCAGAGAGGTTTTGCCTGCTACCATGACCACCGGATTTCAGGGAACCGCACAGGAATTTCAACGTTCAGCACGTGGACTGGCTCTACTGCTGATAGCCGCAGTCGTGGTGATATACCTGGTCATGGGCATGCTCTATGAAAGCTATATCCACCCGATAACTATTCTGTCCGGCCTTCCATCTGCCGGGGTGGGAGCATTCCTGACTCTGCAACTCTTCGAAAGTGAGTTAAATCTTTATTCGATGGTCGGCTTGATTATGCTTGTAGGAATCGTCAAGAAGAACGCGATCATGATGATCGACTTCGCATTGGAAGCGGAGCGCAAGCAGGGGAAAACACCACGAGAAGCGATATATGAAGCTGCCTTGGTACGCTTCCGGCCGATCATGATGACGACGATGGCTGCCCTGCTCGGTGCCCTCCCGATTGCCTTGGGTTGGGGAGCAGGTGCAGAGTCTCGCCAGCCTCTGGGATTAGCAGTCGTGGGTGGATTACTGGTATCGCAGATACTGACACTCTACTTCACACCGGTGTATTACCTGTACCTGGATAAACTGAGATGGCTCAAGAGAGTTTGACTTGAAAATGGAACTGCTTATGGACCTATAGCAGTCGTTCCGCGTTCGCCGGTGCGGATACGGACGCAATCCTCCATCGGATAGACGAATATCTTGCCATCACCAATGGCACCCGTGTTACCTGAACGGGCACCAACCAGGATGGATTCGATGGCATCTTCCAGGAAGTTATCGTTGACTGCTATTTCGAGTTTAAGCTTGGGAATGAGCTGCTCTTCAAACTCGGTGCCCCGGTATACTTCGGTCTGTCCTCGCTCTTTGCCGCAGCCTCGAACATCGCTGATGGTCATCAGGTAGATGTCGTGTTTACTCAGCTCGGCTCGCACTTCGTCCCATTTCTCAGGGCGAATGATGGCAACAATCATTTTCATGGGATGGGGGCGCTCCGAAACACCAGGTGACAGGGAAGTGCGGAGTACCGTACATCCCTGTCTAGGTTAAGTTGGCTATTGGGTGACTGTTGCGTCTGCAGGCTTTGCTTCGACGACAGCTTTAACGTTCGTCTGATGTAATTGATCCTGGAAGAGTTTCTCCAGATGTTCGGACATCTTCACTGGATCGCCGTGCCTGAAGCGAAAACGATTTCCTTCGACCGTGGTGACATGGGAGTAAACGGCCCGGAAATCAGGATTGGGTGAGTCTGACTGCTGGCAGAGTTTGGACCATTTCTGAATCAGCTCGTCTGGTTGAACTCCTTCCAAACGAAGCGTGAAGCGTTTTACACCATTGGGAGGTACCAGTGCCTGCTTGGGCACGGAACGGACCATGGTTTCAGAAAGCTCGACATCCAGTTCCAGTCCGACTTCACCATGCTGGGAAACATCGAGTCCTTCGCTCTCCTCTTCCTGACTGGTATGCAAGCGGGCGACGGCTTTGAGCGTTTTCAGCATCACGTAGCTCATAGTGAACGAGAAGACGGCAGCAATGCCAGCCGCATAGAACTGGGCAAACGTCTGGCTCATGCCACCACCGGCCAGGAAACCATCGCTGGCGGCAGCATTGCTGGGCTCGCTGACCATCTTGTACCAGAAGATACCGGTCAGGATGGCACCGAGGAATCCGCCTACCCCATGCACACCGAAGGCATCCAGCGAATCATCATATTTGAGACGTGTTTTGAGATAAACAGCACCATAGCAGACAATACCTGCCAGCAGACCGATTACCAGTCCGCCCGATGGGTAGATGAAGCCAGAGGCAGGGGTGACAGCAACGAGACCAGCGACCAGACCGGAAGCAAGCCCCAGAGCAGTAGGCTTCTTGCGATGCATCCATTCGACAACCATCCAACTGAGAGCAGCAGCAGCGGCTGCAGCTTGCGTTGCCAGGAAGGCAGAGACAGCGTTACTGCTGCTGGCCACTGCACTGCCGGCATTGAATCCAAACCACCCGAACCAGAGCAGGCCCGCACCGAG
>CAYPJB010000578.1:0-2373 GCA_964410845.1 uncultured Bacteroidales bacterium
TCTGCTACGCACAGGGGAAAACGGAGGAAGCTCAGCAAAGCTATGTCCGGTCATTCGCCCTGCGTGAGAAAACCTTAGCGAAATCCAGCGTTCGAAACGCCTTTGAATTGTTTCTTTCAGGGAGTCTTCTCTCCTGCCCTATGACTTCGCTACGCGATGTTGAACGAGCCGAGGCAGTGCTTCTTCAATACCCGAAGAATTTGGCATTCGAAAACGAACTGTATCAACTCTGCTTAGGAAGGATAAGACTGCGTCAGATTCGATTAGTTAAGGCAAAAGAGGCACTCACCAAGGCTCTTGAGCTCAAGCCTTGGAATGTAGATGCTACAGAAAACTATCTTTATCTGGCTCTGGTTCATGCGAAGCTAGGGGAAGTTGCTAAGAGCAAGGAGTATCTCGATCAAACGAAGGAATACTTTCAGAGGTATTCCAAGGACATCCTGCTTGGCAGTATTCGTGACGAAGTGATGGAGGCAATGAAGCAGTGAAGCGGCTGCATTGCCCTCTGGCAGTACCCTCGCAAGCTAAATAGCTCCCTACCCAGCCGAAAGTGCCTTGGATACTCTGGGTATGATGGAATAGATCGCAGTTTCGATGGGACAGTATTGATGGGAGTGTAACCAGCGATTGACCAATTTCAAGAGTGCGTCCAAGTTGGGGCAGGTATGGTTTCTGGTAATGTCATTGTGCAGGTGCCACCAGACTCGTTCGATGGGATTGGTTTCTGGAGCATACTTGGGCAGGTAGTGCAGTTTAATTCGAGGATATTTCTTCAAATAGGTCTGCACTGCTTTGCTTTTGTGGAAGCTGGCATTGTCACAGATGACATGAATGCGTCGATAGCATCGTAAGGTGGTGCGCAGTTGATCAAGGTGAGCGAGGAAGTATGCAGAGTTTCGGCGTTCTGCCCAAGTCGTCACGAGCCGACAGGTGTCCCAGGCGAGGGAGCCGATCAGATGCCGCTTCTCGTTGTTGCCTGGTGTCTCGACGGTCGCCTGCTTTCCCTTAGTCATCCACATGGAGCCAATCTTGGGATTGGTGCAGATATTAGCTTCATCCTGGAAGAGAGCGAGTTTGTCGCTGGATACACAGTTGAGTAAACGCTTGATTTTCAGGACGATTTGCTGATAGTCGGATTCGTGGGGTCGGAGAGTGGGACGATGACGACGCCACACGAGTTGGCTTTATGAAGATACCGACGCACCGTTCCCGGCTGACATGAACACCGTACTCACGAGCCAGGGTAGAGCATCCACCAGGAGAAGGAGGATGTTCCAACGCAAACGCTCTGTGGCAGAAGGCGAGTGGTGATGAGAGTGAAGAAGCCGCTTGCGTTCGGCACTGGAAATGCGAAGCTGGCCGTCCATGGCTTGCTCGCTTGTAGTGGTGCGGGTCGCACCTGCCAACACAACGGCAAGCCAGTATTCTTGCAAGACCACTTCGACTTCATGTTCGGTGACGTGGGGAGCATTTTATCTGACCAGCATATTACTTGTGCAGGTCCATTCCCGATGAAATGGTTTCGAATTCAAGTTGAATTCGAAACCGCATTCCAATTCTCAATCATTACGAGTGATAATGTAAGCATCTATTTCGTATGCCGTATTTCAACGATTCTCTCGTTCCTGTACTTAATAATGATATTTTGATTAAATCGGACAAGCTCATTTTCTTGACGAGGATTTTTAATTTCACGACCTTCGATGTCAAAGAACTGGGGATAGTGATTAACATCAATCCGAAGTTTCTGCTGCTTTCCATTACATTCAACCTCAATAAAGTCAAAGCCGTTTCCATAACTTGAAATGCAGCGTGCCTTGATTGATTGATCCTGTCCGATAAGGCTTGGGACATCGTACAACACGATCGTCAGTGCACAAATCAGGATTTTCCAACGGGATTGAATACTCATCGCTTTCTCCTTTGTGATAGTGGATCTGATACCTTAATCGAGAGCCTGTCCGGGTCGTGAACGACTGAGGAATTTTCTTCATCTAAGCACATACACGCCATCGTTGGTCATTGCGTTCCACTTTACCCTTGTCATGATTTCATTCAGACTCTTGGCAAGCTCGCCGATTCTGCTGGCTTCTTCGTCGAAATCGCATAACGAGGTTAAAGCATCTATTTTCAGTGCCAGATAAGCATCGGAAATGCGAAAGCCAAGACGTTACTCGCAAGGCAGAACTCGTGGAACTATGGTGTAACATGAACATCATGGCGCAAGATCATTTCTGATTGACAAAAAAGGTTGTGAAACTTTTGAAATGTTTCATCCACAATGGCGCACTCGGTGTGGTTTCTTCGAGAGAATGGATCAGGTGGCCAAGGGCAACGTTTTTCGTTTCAGTCCAAGGTTAATCTAATTGCGTC
>CAYPJB010000579.1:0-2366 GCA_964410845.1 uncultured Bacteroidales bacterium
GCTGTTCACCAGTGGTATTTCGATTGTGAAGTCAACTTCTTTAGTAAAAAGGCTTTACCAGTCTGGCAACGATGATGTCAGATTGCAACTGCTGGTGAATGAACGCGTGGTAGGGGCCGCTTCAACTCACTGTAGCACAGCTCAATTGATGAGGAATCCCAGAGAAAATAGTTGAGTCTCAGCTAATAATTCGTCTTATTGACGAGAAGAAATCGCGCGTGAGCATATTTGTTCAGTCATAAGAATCGCGATAACAATAATTGATTGAACTGAGTCATTTTCCACTGTTCATTTATGCTATATCTCGTTGAATGACAGCAGAAAGAGTCCATTCGGCAAGTGTCGGATGACAACATAGTTTCGTTTCATTAAGGAGATCGTCCATTGGCCAAGGCAATGATATTTATCGATGGAACCTGGCTCTACACCAACACTCCCCGCCTCTCTGAACTTGCCAATCGTAAAGACTACCACATTGATTTCGGCAAGCTTCCCAAGGTGCTGGGCGACAAAGTGGCCGAACGCATTGGCTATGAAGTCGATGTTGTTCGCACCTACCTCTTTGGCAGCTACGCCAATAACTTCGATCGTCGTGATGCTGATGCTGTGCAGCGTCGTCTCGATTTCTTCAACATGTTGCGTGAAGAACATCACTACGAAGTAGAGACTTTCCCGATCAACTTCTTTGGTCGTCGGCTGCGTCGTATTGATCGTGAGCCGGGCGACAACTTTGAGCCTCGCGAGAAGTGTGTCGATATTTCGATGGCCACCAGCATGCTGGTTCAGGCGTATCAGCAAGGATTCGATATTGCTATCGGCCTCTTGGGCGATCTGGACTTCAAGCCAGTGTTGCAGGAAGTTCGACGGATGGGCCGACGAGTGCAGATCGTCAGCATCCGCACCAGTTGTGCTCCGGAAATTGCTGACACCGCTGATCCGCAGCGAATCAAGGATTTCGATACCATCTGGCTCGAAGACATGGTCGGTCCGCTTGAACTCACCTACGAACGGCATCAACGGTCTTGCGAATCACCTAACCATGAAGGTGAACGCATGGTCTGGACCACCTTCCGTCCGCGGAAGGGGCAGCGGTTCTACTGTGATACTTGCAGGGCAGAGTTCCAGCAGCAGAAGATGGAAGCCATCCAGGAATATGTCACCGATGACGGCAACTACATGCCCCAGGAAGATCTGCCTACCCAGACAGGCGAGGTAAAGAAGAAGGTAGCAGACCGAGGTTATGGCTTCATTCAGGCTGAAGACGGTTACGACTACTTCTTCCACCTGACCGACCTCGAACCCGGGCTTGATTTCCTGGATGTTAACGAGGGAATGAAGGTCAGCTTTTCGGTGAAGCGCAGCCCCAGCCCGTTGAAAGCTGGTGCAGCTCAACTCGTTCGACGACTGCAAACCATGTCGGCGAATGACATGCGTGACGATTAGTTTGCTGCTGCTCACTGCTGACTATAATAATCGCAAGCTCCAGGCTCGGTACCTGATGGGTACCTGCTGTGGAGCTTGTTCGATTTATTTGCTTTTGAAATGAATATGAACGTGCCCGATACCGCGCAACCTGTGATGGAGCAGGCTCCCGTTGTTAGCGGAGCAGCGCCGGGGATGCGCAGTTTGCCGCCTTCAAGCGTTCCTGCAGAGCTAGTGAACCCGGCGATGACGAATGACAAGTACGCCGCCCATTTGCTCACATTGCAGGCTTACGTGCCTCGAATTCAGGGAATTCTGCGGAAGTATATCTACAACGAGAGCGATGTACAGGAACTGTCTCAGGATGTAGTGCTGCGAGCACTACAGAAACTGCCGACCTTCCGTGGCGAGGCTTCATTAAGTACCTGGCTGCACCGTATTGCCACCAATGCAGCACTGATGTTTCGTCGTCGGCGGATGATGCAGAACAAGATTGAAGAGAAGAAGCCCATCGAGGAGTTGCTGGAGACTCATGCACCAAGCGACCCGAGCCAGCTCTCGCAAACACCAGATGACATTACCAGCCACAAAGCTACGACGCAGGCACTCCGGCGTGCCGTGGCAGAACTGCCTGACTCGTATCGCAAAGTGGTGATCCTGGCAGACATGGAAGACCTGCCCAATGAAGAAGTGGCCAGGAGGCTCAATCTCTCATTGGCTGCAGTGAAAAGCCGATTACACCGTGCCAGAAAGATGTTGCGGGATCAGATCATCAATCATGTTCAGCCTGATGATGGTGTGGTGTAACTATCAGAACGGTATTGTGCTATAAGCCTGGTAAACCCTAGCGACAATAGCGGCTGTGCGTTTGGTACTTGCTTGCCGTCACGAATTCCCTGACAGGATCAGTCTACGGAGTTGGCAAAGTCACCGGTATCGGCAAA
>CAYPJB010000580.1:0-2365 GCA_964410845.1 uncultured Bacteroidales bacterium
TTTCCTTGGGCCTGATGGAGCATTAGCAGGCAGCAAGGCAGGCACCATCCTCGTTGATATGACAACGAGCTCGCCCGCGATTGCCCGGGAGATTGCGACAGCGGCAGCAGCCAGGGGTGTCGGTTCACTCGATGCCCCGGTGAGTGGTGGTGACATCGGTGCGAAGGAAGCACGGCTTTCCATCATGGTGGGTGGTGACAGTGTTGTTTTCGATGCCGTGAAGCCCGTCTTCGAAGCCATGGGCAAGACGATTGTGCTGCAAGGTGGCCCGGGAGCTGGGCAGCACACCAAGATGGTGAACCAGATTCTGATAGCGAACAACATGATGGGTGTGACCGAAGCGTTGCTGTATGCCTACCAGGCGGGGATCGACCCGACGACCGTACTCACTTCGGTGGGAAGCGGTGCAGCAGCCAGTGCTGCCCTCAACGTGCTGTGGCCTCGCATGATCAAGCGTGACTTCGAGCCAGGCTTCTATGTGGAGCACTTCATCAAAGACATGGGCATTGCCCTGGCTGAAGCGGAACGGATGAAACTCTTCCTCCCCGGCCTCGCTCTTGCCAAGCAACTGTATCAAGCGGTGCAAGCCCAAGGCTACGGCCGCAAGGGAACGCAGGCATTGCTGTTGGCACTTGAGCAGATGACGAAGAGTGTATAGCCCCCGGTCAATGACCGGGGGTGGTTCTCGCGAAAGTGATAACCACCATTCATTTATTCGCATTGTCCATAAACAGATCGCACGAACCACCCCCGGTTATTGAACTGGGGCTAACAGAAATGAAGCATTATGTCGATTGATTGGTCCATCCTCAAACAGTTCGTGGCGGAGCCACAGCGGTTCGTCATCTCGACCCATATGCGGCCGGATGGTGATGCTCTCGGTTCAGCCCTCGGTCTGGCGTATACACTGCGTCAGCTCGGCAAGGAATCGCTGGTGGTCAGCCCGAGCCCGCTGCCGCCCCGGTATGTCAATGTCGTTTCATCGACAGATGTCATCGTGTATGATCCAGCGAACGAAGCAGCCATCGGTGCGGTCAATGCCATCGTCATCGTCGATACCGGGACCTGGAACCAGCTTGGCAAGTTTGGCGAATGGATGAAACGCCAGAGTGTGCCCAAGCTCGTTATTGATCATCATCGCACGCAGGATGATCTGCAGGGCCCGCGGCTGGTGGATATCGAAGCAGAAGCCTGTGGCAGACTCATTCACGAAGCGGCGATGGCATTGGGTGTCAACATTACGCCAGCGATCGCCAGCGTACTCTTCATGGCCCTGGCGACCGATACGGGCTGGTTTCACCATCGCAATGTCTCTGCGGCGACATTCGCCCTCGCTGCCAAGCTCACCGAAGAGGGAGCGGAGACAACGACTCTGTATCAGAAGCTCTACGACAGCAATTCCCTGGCACGACAGAAGTTGATGGGCCATGTGCTGCTGAACCTGGATATTGCCCATGGTGGTGATGTCTGCCATGCCAGCATTACGCTGGAGGATTACCTGAAAACAGGGGCGGTGCCTCTCGATAGCGAAGACATGGTGAACCTGACGCTGACCGTCAGTGGTGTTGATGTCGGGCTGCTGTTCCTGGAACAACCGACAGGAGGCACGAAGGTGAGCTTCCGAAGCCGAGGCAAACTCGATTGTAGCAAGATTGCAGAACACTTCGGTGGTGGTGGCCACAGTGCTGCGGCGGGGGCGATCATCAGGAAGCCCCTGGTTGAAGTCAGGACTACGGTGTTGCAGGAAGTGAACAAGCGACTGGATGGTTAACCCTGGGAGTACTCTCATGTTGGTAATGTCTGTTCTCGCGATGGCATTGTTCAACCCCATGCCAGAAGATGCCGACCTGAATGGCACCTGGCAGTTGAAAAGTGCTGATGTGGCTGGCAATCCGTTGCCTGCGGAGTTCATCAAGTCGTTTAAACTCATCGTCGAGGGCGACAAGTATCGTGCTCTGACGGGTGGACCCGAAGACAAGGGCGACCTCAAGCTGGGTACCGAAGGCAAACGCAAAACCATCGACATCATCGGCAAGGAAGGCCCCAACCAGGGCAAGACGTTGCTGGCCATCTACAAGATTGAAGGCGACAAGATGACCTGTTGCTACGACCTCTCCGGCAAAGTGCGGCCTACGGAGTTCAAGTCGACAGCGGAAAACAAGTTGTTTCTGGCGGTGTATGAGCGGGAGAAGAAGTAGTTTGATTGTTAGCCACCCGTCAATGACGGGTGGAGGGTCGTGCGACGAAGTGAGGTCCACTGCGAATGACTTCTCTTCGTCGCGCGAACCACCACCGGCGACTCGCCGGTGGCTAATAGTCTGCATGATAACGCTGGAGATATGGATCGAGGCGCCCAATGAGAGTT
>CAYPJB010000581.1:0-2364 GCA_964410845.1 uncultured Bacteroidales bacterium
TCAGCTCAAGACGGGACGGGTAGAGTTCCACCTGGAACAGCGAAGTTACGATTACGATATGTACCACTTTGGAGCAGGAACCAATCTGGAAGCGCCTGCTAACCGGTTTGATACCTTGGTGGAAGTCTTCGAGCAGCTCTTCCGGCGTACCTATCAGCGTCGGCTCCTGGTGTCACGTATGCACTTGCTGGCTCACAAGCTGGAGGCTGCCGATGGTGCCCAGCGAGGATTATTCGATCCACCCGATGAACCAGAGCGAACCTTGGCCCAAACCAAGCGACGAATCAACAAGGAAGTCAGTCGCTTTGCACTTCGCAGTGGTGCCACGCTCCCTCTCAAGGACTGGTATGACGATCCGGCATTGGGTGTGGAAGCCATTGCACCGCAACGAACAGTCTGGTGATCCCATGTGTGACGCTATCTCGCTCTCGATCAAGCATCTACCCACGAAGTACCACAGCTACCCCGCTATCCAAGCCAGGCTGACGGGGCGAGGTGGCGAGGAAGAGGTGCAGTTCTTCTATGACCGCAAGCCCTTTCCACCACTGCTCCCCATCATACTGGATGACCAATTCCGCATTGTCCGCTGGGGAAACAGGCAACGCAAGAGCAAGCTGCTACCGCATACGGGACGGGTAGAAAAGTGGGAACTTGCTCAGGGTCTTTGGCAGCATTCCGACATCCAAGAAGTGTTGATCACGGGAAGTGCTGCGTTGCATCGAGGTGTGTGGTACCCGTTGCTGGAAGGCATCCAAGGCATCTACCTGCGTGATGAGTACGGAACGCCAACGGTGTTCATGCTGATGGACAAGCCTAGCGACTACTATGGGATCATGACCAAAAGCAGGGTGATGCCGGTGATTGTGGGAGACAGCATCTAAACGGAGGTGCAGCTTTCAACTGCACCCGTCATAGACACCGTATCCCTTACCCTTCACCAGTTGCAGGTTATCCACTGGCTGAGAGACTAAATGGCTATTGCACCTAAGCCTGGTGTGGCTGGAATCGACTGCGACTTCTCGCCAATGACACACGGTGCGTTGGTGTTGCTCAATAAGCCTTTGGTGATTGGTAGCGGCACTATCCCTGATCCAGCATCACCTTCCTGGCAAGCAGCTGGTCCTGCTCGGCATAGTGTTGGGTCACCCCGATCTCGCGGTGACCTGCACAAGCTTTACTGGCTTCCAGACCATGGGTACGGCGAATCTCCGTCAGCCTGGTGTGTCTGAGCCGTTTAGGTGACCACATGGGCACTTTGGCCAAATGGCAGGCTCGCTGGACAGCTCGGCGATATGAGTTGTCGTCGTAATATTCACGTAGTGGACTGCGAGCAGCTTTCTTGCGTTCATAGCGACGAAGATGCGAAGGATACAACGGAGTCTTGCGGTTAGAGCGAACTTCTTCACGCCGGATTAATTCAGATCGGGCTGGGCTGAAGAGGTAGGCTTCGGGGTCGTCGAGTAACAATGGTTTCAGCAAACGCTGGGCCCGTGGTCCCAGGTAAATCACACGCTCCAGATCGGGATCGTCATCATCGTTGAGATGCATCGTTTTGTAAGTCGGTGGGCGATATTCCCAGACATCCCCTCGACAGTCGAGATCGATGCCACGCATGCAAAGGATGTCCTGCGATCGACAGCCGCACAAGCGATGGATTTGAACTATCGTGGCGACCAGCTTAGGGAGATGGGGAAGTACCGCCTGAATGTGCTCTTCGGGGACTGGTTTGATGCGATGGCGTTCTCGGGCAGTGGTACGACCACGACGCAGACCTCGAACACATCGAAGTGCTTCAAAGAGGCTGACAGGCAATAGTTCTTCCTCGACGGCCCAGGCAAAGATCCGTTTGATCCGGCCAATGTGCCGGTTGATGACTTTCCGAGTCAAGCCCTTGGCAACCAGTACCCGATGTACTTCATCTGTTTTGGGATCACGACGCCGACGAAGGATAGGGTGGGTGAGCATGGCCTCACGCACTTCTTTGAGTGCCCTTGGTCCAAACTGGGTGGCAATCGTGTCACCATGGGTGCGACGGAGGAACCCCAGGGCATGACGCAGGCAATCCAGTTCTGTTGTTGGCTCGCCGTTCTTCTGGTAATACTTGGTGGCAAATCCCCAGTACTGCAGGATCAGTTCATTGATGGTGAAGGTTGCAGGTCCGTTGCTGGGGATATTGAAAGCTGGAATAATGGGAGAATCGGCAGGTTGCTGCAGATGCTCTAGCAGCAGGCGATGATAACGCTGCCAACTTTCTGTGCTATCGTATTCGCCTAGATAATGATCCTTGCCATGGATGGTGACAACGGCGACATTGCGAGCTTTGTGATGACGGTATTTGGGAATGCGGTGCATGGTGAGTGCTCC
>CAYPJB010000582.1:0-2363 GCA_964410845.1 uncultured Bacteroidales bacterium
CTGCCTGCTTTGCCACTTCATAAGTATTGTTACCTGAAAGTCGAGTTTGATGCGAAGCTCATCGAATATGTCAGCAAGCAGCAACTGCCATCGCAATGGTTTCGTTACGCCCAACCTCGTTCCACCAGAGCACTGGGCACCGCCTGGTTGAAAGAGCAGAGATCAGTGGTGCTGGCAGTCCCCAGTGCAGTGGTACACGATCAGATGAACTATCTGCTGAACCCGGAACATCCACGCTTCGGCGAAATCACGATCAGTAAGCCAAAACCCTATCGACTGGATCGACGCTTATTCGAGTAAGCGAGTTTGCTCAACTGCAGGGATGGTATTCAAGCATTCATTCTCATCGTCGCTGTTATCACGTCGGAGCGTGATGATTACTATCTCACCAGTATTCCACTCACATCGTTGTTCATCCCATCGTTCCAGCCGATCTGTTGGCGAAGCAGTCGCAGGTAGCCTTCCCGGCTCAGGCGTTCGCCGGTACGGCGGTAGAGGTGGCTGGCGCCGTCCCAATGCACTGCAATGAAATAGGGTGAGTTTGGCATCGCTCCCAGGCTTGGGATATCAGCCTCATCATTCGCCACAACAATCTCTTCGGGTTTGGTCCAGATCACTGGTTCGGTGGCTTCCACAATGCTAATGGTGTTGGAGGTGCCATCAGCGACTGCCATGCCCCCGAGTGTCAGTTTGAATGTAGGCGACAGGGAAAAGGGAGGAGCGAACTTGTCGGTCTTGCCCGCTTCGAGTTTATCTGGCGAGACGAAGACTCGATAGTGCGTCTTGAACTCAGCAGCACTCTTCGTGACGGGATGAGCAAAGATCTTGGGCATTCGCGGGATGAGCTTCTTGTTGTGTTCACTGTCCCAGGGTTCATCCAGGTGGAACTCCTTGTAGAGTTTGTCGTTCTCTAAAAGAGGGTCCAAATAGGGCAGCATCTGCACTCGCCAGCTCAGAAGTGGCTTGCCTGTTTGTTTGTCGAAGATGGCAGCAGCAGGCAGGCGGTTGTAATCGTTGTGGTAGTTGTGCATCGCAATCAGGCACTTCCGCAAGCTTTGATTCGACTGAGTGATTGCTAACTCTTCCACGATCCGCTTCTGTTCAGCACTGACCTCACCTGGAGCTACTACTCGCCGATAGATCGCCATCTTGGTCGAACCGTTCCGGGCGGCACTAATTTCAATCGGTCGTATTCCAGGATTTGAGGTACAGATTACCAGGGTATCGTACTCTAGTGCATACAAGCCTGGGATGACGAACTCCTTGGAGTCACCACCCATCACCACATCCAGCTCTTTAGGCTCGACTTTATCATTGAGCCGGTAGAGGTTTTGTGGCTGATTGGAATACTCCACTTTCTGACCATCGGCTCCAATCGTGATGAGCTGGTTACCCTTGAATTCAAGCATCGAACCAATGGCCTTCCCAGCAAAGGGATCGAACCCATCGTTTTTGTTGCTTACGACAGCTACCAGCATCCATCGTCCTTGCAAGCGATCTTTATCCGCTACGGCGATTTGACGCTTGGCAACTTCAGGCGATGGAGCAGGTTTCTCCTGCACCACCGGTTCAAACACCTCGCTCACCACCTCTACTGGTTTCAACAGCGCATGCCAACCCCAGATGATGCCGGGGATGGTGGCAGCGAGGCCCAGTGTGCAAGTCAACAGCAGCAAACTGCGTTTGAACATCATGTGAGTGTGAACCTTATAAACGAGTTCCAAGGCACCGGGGAGTGCCAGGTGTTGCAGAGATTGACCAGAAACTTGAGCAAGTGCCAGGGTGGAGGCATGATGCAGACTCAACGGAATGGCCTGCACCACGGGTGTTGAAAGAACGGTGGCAGCCAGAGCCGGTGCGATGCCTTGTCGGATCAGTCGCTCAGCGAGCAACTTCTTGCCTCGCGAGATGCACGAAGCCACGGTGCCTTCCGGCCAGCCGAGTCGCTGGGCTACCAGCGCTTTCGGCAACCCTTCGATGCAGCTGAGCACCAGTACCTGCCGGTAGCGAACAGGCAAACGAAGCAACTCCGCATCACATAACCTGGCTGCTTCCTGGGCTTCCACCAGATCACTTGCGATGGTGGTGATGGATGATGCAGCCAGCTTTTCCCGCCGTTGTCGACGAGTTCGTTCTCGCAGGGCCTGCAGTGCCACTCGACGGGCCACGCCAAAGAGCCAGCCTGCCAGGTCGTATGTTCGGCGAATGCTGTTGGCCTTCTTGGCCAGGATCAGGAAGACTGCCTGGGCTGCATCTTCGGCATCGGCACCGTTATGCAGCACTCGCCTGCAGAGCGCATGTACCATGGCACCGTGCCGGTGGACGATCTTGCCAAAGGCCTCGCCATCGCGCTGTTCTACAAA
>CAYPJB010000583.1:0-2362 GCA_964410845.1 uncultured Bacteroidales bacterium
GCCTCGATCCGTGGAAGTTCCGCTTCCCCTACCAAGGCCTGCAACAACGACTGATTGGTGTGGAGGATAAGGTGGAGATCGTGAAGGAAATACTGAGTTAGACAGTAGCACAAGCAAGGAATCTGAAATGCAAACCAGTCATGTGATTTCAGATTTGTTCTTGGTAGTCACTTGTCTCTGGGTGCTCTATCAATGTTGGAAACAGCATGGGCAGCCACTGGTATTGGTGTGGGGGTTGTTCTTTGGTTCAGTCGGCCTGGCTGCCTTCTTTGGTGCCATGCGGTTTGCGGACGTGCATCCCTCCATGGTCGATTTGTCGCAGTTCTTCCAGAAAATCGCCTCGACGTTCGGTTCGTGCGGACTGGTGGCTGGTGTCTGCTGGCTGTTTAAGCCCTATGCCGCTTTGCCACTCATCACGTTAACCATTCTTGGTGGGACCGCTTGCTTCCTGACCGGCCTGCTGCTTGGATCTCCATCCTTTTTTAGCATTCTTCAGATGATAGCCATGCTGGCTGTAATGGTGATTGCCGTGGTGTATTGGTTCAGGCGCCTGCAAAGAGAGCATCGAACCATCGCCTGGCGGCTGATGCTGGCGATTGTGTTCTCGGCGCTGGCAACGATTTCACTCCGAGCTTTGCCCTATCCCAATTCGATAGATGCTTTTCATTATCTGCTGGGGGTTGGCATGCTGTGTTTTGGCTGGGCAGCGATGGGGAGTGGTACGCATACTAGCATCAAGCCACAGATTGTGGGCTAGAGGGAATTACTGGATTTGAAACACTGCACTCAGTCTTCCAAGAGAAGTGGTGATAACGCAGATGTCACGTGGTCTAACACACAGATCCGCTGAGTGCAGCGGTTCAGTATCCATAGGGGGACTATTCTTCGTCTTCATCTTCCATTTCATACTGAGGCGGTGACTCGTGCCGGCGTTCGACGATACGCGGGTATTTTACTCCCTTTGCTACCAGCTCGATACGATCCAAGTGGATTTGATGGTACCAGCAATCGCCGAAGTCAAAGAGGTAACCAAAGACCCGTTCCGGTTCCAGGTCTAAATCATCGAGCGAGGTGGCACCGGCATCGCCATCATCATTCCATTCAGGATCGGAAATGCCAAACTTAGCCGCGCCCCGTTCGCCAGGCTTGCTGCCAAACTCAAATTCATACAAGTGCTCTTCTTCCCGGTCGAATGCCTCGAAGATGATATCGTGTAGTTCTTCCAGCGTCTGGTCGCCACGTATTTCAATAGTTCGACTGACGAGGTTCTTCGAGAACTTCTTGAGGAACTTTCGCCGCATCTGGTAATCCGCCAGATAGACGGTGAGAACGTAGACATTTTCCGAGTTTGCCTGGCGTTTCATTTTGGACTTTGCCACAATGGATACTCCATCAATGCGATAATACCGCGCTGCTGATGATCGAACGTACAAGAAGGTCCATCAGATCGCAGGGCGTATAGTGAGCGATGTTTTAACGCACCGCGAGCAGACTGCTTCGAGGCTTTAGTGCGGCGACAGCGCCCTACGGGGCGTTGCATTTCAAAGCGATGTAATACTACGAAGCCGAAATCGTTGCACGAGTTCGCAGGTACTCACGTAAAGCATCATTGACAGCTTTCTCATCCTCAAAGGCTGAGCCAATATCATCAGCCAGACGGACCAATCGCAATCGCTCTTGATACCTGGCTGCATACTTTCCCCGCTTCACGCCTTTCAGCGATCGAAAATCATACTCAGGCCGAATTTCATCGCCTTGTTTGTTCGTTGTGCTAGGGGAAGTTGCCATCTTCATAATCCTTTCGTTCGGAATGACATGCCATTCTCGCACTGATTATTCGAATCGTGCTTCCTCGGTCAGTATGCGACACAACCAACAACTGCCCATCGATAGATGTTCCCATGGTAATGAAACGGTCTTCTTCCTCGGAGTGATCTGGATCATAACCAGTCAACGCTAATGGATCGCCAAACACGGTTTGTGCTTCTAAAAAGGAAACGCCATGCTTCCTTTCGTTGCTCGCAGCCTTGGCTTCGTCCCATTCAAACTCCACAGAAGCACCCCAGAGAATGACTTGTTAATTTTCCACTCGATGTATGTCATAGTCAAGGTGGAAAGGTCTCCTCCCTCCCAAGTTTCAATTGCTGAACCTGACCGATACTCCAGTCAGTGGAATCTTTCGAGCTACGGCTGCGCTCTCTAGTGCTTATTTCAGTGGATTCGATTCGATGAGGCAGTCTCAGCCAACGATCAAATCCGCACTGACTGCTAATAGCAAAGCTGCTCACACTTCAAATTTAACTCTTTTAGTTGGAAGAAATACATCAGCTATCGTTCTACGGCATCGCCACATTGTGGTAGA
>CAYPJB010000584.1:0-2359 GCA_964410845.1 uncultured Bacteroidales bacterium
AGACTGCCCAATGAGGCTATGACAAGACTGACTAGTATTCGATACAGCATGGCAACCTCGGTGCAGGTGAATTATTTGAGATAGACTTCGTAACGCTTCAGCCGTTTGCCCTGAGGCAGGTTCGGAATTGGTTCCATAGTAATCAGGGCATGATCGCCCTTGAGTTCATAACGGAAGGGCTTGGTGGTGTAGGGATCCACCGGGATAGGCAGGTCTTTCACTTCATCCCATGCAGCAGGCAGCTTCTTACCCGCAACAGCGGTATGATGACGCAGGAGTTCGACGCAACGAAGCAGAGCGATCTCGCGATCAGCATCGAGTTGAGCCCACCAGACATTGGGTAAATAGGTGTAGAAGTCGAAGCCGATGTAGTATGCCATGTCGTGGTTGTCTTTGAGTTGCCGCATTCTAGCTGTGAATGCTTCAGCCTGGACGAGGCGTTCCTTGATAGGGAGGAGCAGCAACTTGAAGTAGTCATCTGCCATAGTGCGATGTCGTGCCCGAGCGTGCAGGAGTACCGCCTGCGTGGCTGTCATACGTTCGATGTCTTCAGCAGAGCGACCTTGCTGAGCCAGCCAGACTTTGGCAGCAGGGTATTCCTTGAGGATGAGGAGGGTGAGATTAGGCATGGAGCCCATCGTCGCCACATTCTTGATACGTTTTTCGACGAGTTCCTGAATCTCAGTCTGGCTCCAGATGCGGCTCTCCAACTCCTTCGGGTCGCCGAAGTAATGGTCCACTCCAAGTCGATCTCCTTCATGAGCATTGCGGAAATCCATAAAGGGTTGAGGCAGTTGCGTTAAGGCCCAGTAAAGATTAGGAGCATCAGTTTGCTGGATAAGTTCAGTAGTCAGCCTCATCATATATCTGGCTATGTTCAGGCCAGTCAACGAGGTGACTAACAATCTGGCCTGGTTCAAGTGAAGAGCCATGGCGTAGCCTGTTTGAAGATGATATATACCTTTGACATAGTCTTGCTTCATGATGGATACGCGAGCCCGTACCCCTGCCAGATTCGACAACTCGCGTATGCCCTGCAGTTCAGGCAACATCAACATCATGCCATCTATTTTGATCTTCTCCAGATACTCCCACTCGGCATAGGTATGCCTGGCTGCATCATCGATACTGTCGAGGAACTTATAGCCAAGAAGAAATTCCATCTCTTCGAACGTGGCGGGGATAGGTTGATCTTCTTCGCCTTCCTTCGGCTTCTGCTGACTTGATGGCGGCAAGCCCCGCTTGGCTGCTTGCTCGTAAGGGAGTTCCATCCAGGCATATCGGCTTCCCGCATTCTTGCTGTTATTTATCCAGCTCAGTCCATCTGGCGAAAAGCACCGGTAATAGTGTGGAACCGCGTTCCCGGTCTTCATGTCTCGAAGCGGTGGCAAAAGCACATATCGCAGTGCAGGCGAGGGCACTGTCTGCGGAGAGATGACGAACTTCTTCGGTGGATCGAGTTCGGGTGTCGGTTGCACTGCGGTCAGCAAGGCCAGCAGGATAATCGAAAGCATAAAAGAGACTCCGATCTCAGCGATGGATTAGCGTTGCCAATCGGGTTGCAGGTAGCTGCCAGCGGTCAGCAGCGGAGTGGGCTTGGCATTGTTGTTCGGGTAGCTGATGGGCTTGTTGAGAATGCTCGGATCACGCAACACCAGGTACAGGTACGGCACCTGCGGTTCAGGCTCTGCAATCGCAGGCACATCCTTGATCTCGGGAAACGTCTGCACAGATTCCGGCTGTGTGGCAATGGCGAGCATCGGTTGGTGGGACTGCTGGGGCTGTTGCCAGTAGAGCACAGTCATGATGTAGGCCAATGCCATCGATACAGCGGTTGCCAGGGGCCAGGCCTTGCTTGGCTTCACTGAACGTCGGCCTGCTTCATAGAGTAAGCGGTCGCGATCGAGACCAGCGGGTTGCAGGCTCATCTGTTTAAGTTGATCTGCCAGGGATTCAGGGGACATGGACTTCTCCTAACGCCAGCCGAAGCTGCTGCAGGGCCTGGTGGTAGAGCCGATGGGCACTGGTCGTGGAGGTGCCCACCATCGAACCAATTTCTTCAAACGTCAATCCGCCCCAGAGATGGGCCAACACCACTTCCCGTTCTTCGAGGCTGAGTTGTTCCAAAGCCTTCGTGGCCTGCTCTGCATCAAGGGTAGTGGAGGCATCGTGCTCGAACCACGATGGCTTGATTTGTTGCTGCTGTCCTTCATGCCGGGTTCGTCGACGCTGCGAACGGCCAGCGGTGATCGCCCCACGCCGTACCACGGTGAAGAGCCAGGCTGCAGGATGGTTCGGCACCGGCGATTGCTGTGTCAGCTTGATGAACGCTTCCTGCACCACATCTTCAGGCGTATCG
>CAYPJB010000585.1:0-2338 GCA_964410845.1 uncultured Bacteroidales bacterium
GGCCCTGGCCTTTTCCAGGTCCTTGAATTGCTTGACCATCTTCTGGTACTTTTCTTTTTCCGCATCTGGCATGATCTGCATAATCTTGCTGACATCGATGCGAAGGATCGGAAAGTAGTCGTCGGCGATTTTTTCTTCTTCGGGAGTTCGCTCCTTTTCCGGTTTCAGAATGACAGCTCGTACTTCAGCAGGTAATTGAGCGATACGCTCATCCAGCAGTTTCTTCTTGTATGGTGCAATCAGCGCGAGAATCGGTTCCTTTACTTCCGACAGTTGCTTGTCGAGAGTATTGGTGCGTTTGCCATGTGCGACTATCTCATCCTGGTTGGCCAGTGTGATCTTTTTTACGGTAAGAGGATCGAACAATGCCTTCATCGTGTAGAAATCACGCTGCTTGATGGGGTCATACTCATGATCGTGACACTTGGCGCATCCAACGGTCAGGCCCAGGAAGGCGGTGGATACTGTCTCGACGGCATTGATAGGTAGTTCACCGATTTCGCTGTCACCATGGACGACGGCTCCGCGTGCGAGAAAACCCAGAGCGAACGCGTCGTCAGGTCGAGGATCAATACGCTCACGAAAGCCAATGGCTGACACTTCGTGGCGGGCACTGGTGCGGTAGCCGGTTAGCTGTGTGTTGACGAACTGATCATAAGGCATGTCGGTGTTAAGAGCGCGGATTACCCACTCACGCCATAGATGGATGCCTGAAGCGGCGATCATGCCGTCGTCGGTATCGGCATATCGCAACACGTCGAGCCAGTGACGGGCATAACGGACGCCATGCTGTTCGCTGGCGAGGAGACAGTCCACTAACCTTTCGTAAGCATCGGTCGACCGGTCCGCTAGAAATGCGTCTTGTTCAGTAATCGTTTGTGGAATGCCAATCAGGTCGAGATATACCCGCCTCATGAGTGTTAACCGGTCGGCAGGCTCAGTTGCCTTCAAGCCTTTTGCTTGATGCTGGCTTCTCAGAAATGCATCGATCGGGTTACAGGGTTTAGAATCACGATCTGGAACTGCTGGGCGGACGACAGGCTTGAGATACCACACTGACTGAGCATCCGTCTTGCTCGGCTGCTTCGACGGTTTGTCGAATGTATTTCCGATTGGGCATGAGAGGCACAGCATCGCCAGCGCCATCAGATAACAAGAAGATTTCATGGCACGTGTCTCCACACCTCATGCAGCTTATTCAACCCAATGCGCTTTAGTGATGGATTCAATTCTGAAGGCAGGTGTAACTGACTATTACTACTTGCGTTTACGATCAAGCATGCATCGTCAATCCTACCCTGCAAACGCACTCACTCCAATAGTAATCTGATTGAACATCCGGCATTCGTTTATCACCTTAACTGAGAATGCTGGCTGATCTAGCAGCGTCATCCATTACATGTGTGCGACTAGGTAGCTATTAAACCTTACTTGCAAGGAGGTAGCTCACGAAGCTGATGGAACTATTATCGCCCGCAGGCCTCCTGCGAGCGAGCCTTTTGTTGCCAGAGTGTCTGACTCGCGGCCTGCCGCAAGGTGGGAAGCCCGCGACAAAATCGGTTCAGCGATGAACAGCGAATCGCTTCCGAGGTCGGAAGGCAAAGCGGGTTAGCGAAAGCAAACTGCATGGGACCGTCAATTGTAACTCCGTAGCGCTGTCGATACGGAGGAGCCATCGGGCTCGCGGGTGGTGGGGCCTTCGCATAGGGCTGTCCACGGCAATCAAGAATCCCGCCGGTCTTTGAAGCAGAACCCGTCTTAGCCAGACATAGAACCATCGGAACTAGGACATGTCGTCCGTCGCTCGGTGCCGAGAAATCGATACCGAGGTGCCAACCTGCCCGACTATTCAAGGAGGGCAGACCGGTGTGTGACGGGCGATAAAGGATAGTGGACCAAGCAAAGGCCCAGGGTAACGCCTGGGATACGGGGGTAGTTCCCGGCCATCGCAAGATGGAGCCAAATTCCACGACTGCTAAGGAAGTGAAGGTAACTGGGTGCAACGAAGTCACGAGGGAAAGGCGTGTTGACTATGGCTCACACCATAGACACAAATCGACCTCAGGTTGCTCTCGTCTGGGACCAGATCAACTGGAACCAGATCGAGAAAACCGTTCAACGTCTGCAACATCGTATCTTCATGGCCAAAGTTCGAGAGGATGTCAAAGCGATGGAATCGCTGCAACGTCTTCTAGTTTCATCTCGGGCTGCAAAGCTGCTGGCTGTCCGCAAGGTCAGTCAGGAGAACAGCGGCCGCAATACTCCGGGCATCGATGGAGTCGCAAGCATCTCCAACGCCGCTCGTGAGAAGTTGGTGCAGGATGGTCTGAGCCTGAAG
>CAYPJB010000586.1:0-2323 GCA_964410845.1 uncultured Bacteroidales bacterium
GTGGTGTACTCCTGCCCAATGGCTGGTCGCTCAAACCCATCGGCAGGCAGGTTCCACTGGGCGATTTCCCGGTGAACATCGCGCTGCATGCTTCAGGCAAGTACCTTGCGGTGCTGCATGCAGGCTATGGCGAGCATGAGATCGTGGTGCTCGATGCCAAGTCAGCCAAGAAGATCAGCAGGGTGATTGTCGATCAAAGTTTCTATGGCCTCGCCTTCGCACCGGATGGGAACAAGCTCTACGCCTCTGGTGGCGAGTTTGAAGTGGTACATGCCTTTAGTTTCGACGAAGGCTATCTCGGCAAGAAGCAGTCGATCTCAATTGCCAAAATCACTGAAAAATTCATGCCCAGTGGCATCACGGTGAATGCCAAGAACGAGCAGCTCTATGTAGCAGGCTTGCTTGGCGATCAGGTCGCAGCCGTGACCCTGGCCAGTGGTGAGAAGAAACTGCTCGACATCGGCAAGGCCAGCTTCCCCTATGGTGTGCTGCTCAGCCCGGATCAGAAGACCCTCTTCGTCAGCAAGTGGGGCAAGAGTGAAGTGGTGGCCATCGATATCGAATCATGGAAAGTAGCCAGGACACTGCCAACCGCAGATCATCCAACTGAAATGGCTATCACCCCAGATGGCAAACGTCTGTTCGTGGCGTGTGCCAATTCAACCTTGGTATCGGTGCTAGATATCGAGCAGATGAAACCGCTCGAAACCCTTTCTGCAGCGTTGTATCCCAATCCCAAAGTGGGCAACACACCTAACAGTGTGACGATGACTCCCGATGGCAAGCTGCTCTTCGTCGCCAATGCCGATGCCAACAATATTGCAGTATTCAACATCGAAGAACGGGCGGAAACCAAGCCGCTGGGCTTCATCCCGGTCGGCTGGTATCCCACCTCGGTTCGGTACAACCCCAGTGACAGGAAGATCTATGTTGCCAACGGCAAAGGCAGCCAATCGTTCGCCAACCCTCAGGGGCCAATGCCACTGCCGGGCTTGAGCCGAACTGCCAACCCGACTGCACAATACATTGGTGGACTGATGAAGGGGACACTCAGCGTCTTCGACCTGCCGACACCTGCGAAGATGGGCGATTACACCAAGACAGCCTTCAGTTGCAGCCCTCTGAATGGCGAGGAAGTGAATCAACCTGTCAAAGACAATCCCATTCCAGCCAAGGTCGGCGAGCCGAGCCCGATCAAGTATTGCATCTACATCATCAAGGAAAACCGCACTTACGATCAGGTCTTCGGCGACCTGGCTCCTCGCAAGGGCAACGGAGCACCGCACCTGTGTCTATTCCCCGAGAAAGTAACTCCGAACCACCACAAACTGGTGGAACAGTTCGTGCTCCTTGACAACTTCTACGTCGAGAGCGAAGTCTCCGCGGATGGCCACGAATGGTCGATGGCCTCCTATGCCACCGATTATGTCGAAAAGCTCTGGCCCCTCAACTATCGAGGCAGCCCGCAGAAGAAGATTGGCTACCCTGCAGAAGGGGCCAACATCCAGATTGCCCCGTCGGCTGGTGGCTACATCTGGGATCGCTGCAAGGAAGCTGGCGTGAGCTATCGCAGTTACGGCGAATTCGTTGAGAATGGCGCCACGCCGAACGATCCCTGCACCACCATGTTCAAGAACCTCGAAGGCCACTTCGACCCCATGTTCCGCAGTTACGATCTGGAATACCCTGATCAGAAGCGGGCAGATCGGTTCATCAGCGAACTGAATCGCTTCGAGAAGGAAGGGGAGATGCCCCGCTTCCAGATCGTTCGGCTGCCTAACGATCACACGTCAGGCACAAGAGTGGGCAAGCCTACACCTACTGCGATGGTGGCTGACAACGATCTGGCCCTTGGCCGCGTGGTCGAAGCTGTCAGCAAGAGCAAGTTCTGGAAAGAGACAGCCATCTTCGTGGTGGAAGATGATGCCCAGAATGGTTCGGACCATGTCGATGCACACCGAACCGTGGCTCTCGTCATCAGCCCCTATTCCAAACGCAACCACGTCGATTCCACCCTGTATAGCACCGCCAGCATGCTGCGAACGATGGAACTGATCCTGGGCCTCAAACCCATGACCCAGTTCGATGCCGCCGCCCGGCCGATGTATCACTCGTTCACCAAGCAGGCCGACTTCAGCCCCTACCAGCATGTGCCCAGCAACATTGACCTCAACGAAAAGAACCGCCCCGATGCCTACGGCGCAGCTTTCAGCGAGAAGCTGAACCTGGCCAAAGAAGACCAGGCCGACGATCTACTCTTCAACGAGATCATCTGGAAAGCAGTGCGTGGGAAGGATTCGATCATGCCCCCACCAGTAAGGGC
>CAYPJB010000587.1:0-2320 GCA_964410845.1 uncultured Bacteroidales bacterium
CTTCTGCTACCACTTGTGATGTCGCTGCAGTTCCAAGAAATTGACAACCACCACCAGGTGAGCCACAAGCTTTGCAGCCAAGTTCAGCAGCTTGATCCAGGGTGATATCACCATGTACGTAGCGGATGCCAATGGTCTGCACCTTGCCTGCATCTTCGCCATCGCTGGCAGGCAGTGTGACACCACCGGGTACTAGAATAGCCGGCATGTCCCGGCAACTGGCCAGTGCCATCATCGTTGCGGGCAGGCCCTTGTCACATGTCGCGATCCCCATCACCCCCTGACATGTCGGCAACGACCGGATAAGACGCCTCATAACCATGGCAGCATCGTTGCGATAGGGCAGGCTATCGAACATGCCTGTGGTTCCCTGCGTACGACCATCACACGGATCAGTCACGTACGCAGCGAAAGGCACCGAACCCAGGAACTTGAGCTCACGGGCTGCCTCTGCCACCAAAAGGTTGACCTCCCAGTGGCCTGTGTGATAACCGAGAGCCAGTGGTGATCCATCGGTGTTGCGCAGGCCACCATGAGTGCTGAGAATGAGGAAATCACCTCCTTGCAATTCCGCAGGCTTCCAGCCCATGCCAACGTTTTGTGTCCAGCCGAAGAGATCGCCGCTGGGTGACGTGCTGAGCTGTTCCGGCGAAAGCGGCAGAGCCCCTTCAGGCCCCGGGGCTTTGGTGGTGACATCGTAGACAGCGGGATCGAGCGCTTCGATGTAATCGCTCATGGCTACTCCCACTTCACACCCACGCCCAGGTACTCATCCTTCTTGTTCAGCAGGCCATCGTAGGCAGTGCCGATCTCTTCTGGCTGTATCTCATGCGTGATCATGCCGTCGAGCTTAATGCGCCCCTGCGCGAATTGAGCCAATAACCAGTTTTCCGCCTTGTCGATGCTCCAGGCGCCAGACAACCTCTGGTGGGCTGGCTCAAAAAGCATATTGCCGTGCGCTCCGGTCACTTCGATGTAGCGACGATGCAGATCATCGTAGAAATTCACGTTACTGGCCTGCCCACGAGGACTACCCACCACCACTACCTGCCCGGCGTCGCATGCCAGACTCATGGCCGTAGGAATCGCATCAGGAACGCCGGTAGCATCTCCCACAATCTCTGCCCCACGAGCGCTCAGCATAGCTTGAAGTTGAGCAGCCACTGGCCCAGCGGTTGGATCAATCACCCCATCAGCACCGCCGCGGAGTGCTGCTTCACGTCGCATGCTGACAGCATCGATGCCAATGACAGGAAACGCTCCCGCTGCTTTCAAGCAACGCAGTGACCACTGACCTATGATGCCCAGTCCCAGCACCGCAGCAGAACGACCTAAGGTTAACCCTGCGCGAATGCTTACCCCCATGCCATAACGGGCCACGCACGACCATGCTGCCATCTTGAAATCAAGTCCTGCAGGCATCTTCCAGAGCCGACCTCGTTCATGACCGATAGTCAGCAATTCCCCCGAAGCATGATTGCCCGGAAAGGCTACTCGATCCCCCGGTTGCCAGCCTTTCACCTCGCTACCCACTGCCTTCACTACTCCAGCTGCACTGTAGCCGGGTTTGAAGGGGAATTTCCAGTCGACCATCTTCGGGTCCTGCAGCCACTGATGCTTGCCAGTGTAAACGGCCAGTTCGGTGCCGGCACTGATGACTGAGTATGCGGTCGAGACCAGAATCTGGTTCGGTGCCGGTGCAGCCAGCTCCACTTCACGTACTGCAGTCTGGAACGGTGCGGTGAGGACAGCTTGACGAATTCGCATAAGAACCTGTTGAATGAGGAAAGCTCTACGACGAAGATACTCATATCTTATCATGATGTATAGCCTCTCTCGCCTCATCCACTCGGCAGAGTTCAATTTCAACATCAATCGGGAAGGCAATCGCGATGAAACTGGTCTGTCCTCACTGTGCCAAAGTGATCGAAATTGCAGACAACCTCGCTGGCCAAACCACTGCGTGCAGTTTGTGCCAGGGGCCTCTCACGGTACCGTTTGCACCATCAAGTGCTGCCCCCACACCACCGGCCCCAGCACCGACACCTGCACCAGTATCACCAGTCCCGCTACCCCCTCCTCCACCTCCACCGCCCGCTCCAGATCCCCTGGGAACGACTACCGCCTGGACACCTTCACCATCCTCCACCGGTAGCAGAGTAATCCCACCTGTTCACACTTCCTCAGACAGCGGCGGAAGCGGCGGGATCTGGCAGCAACGTCTCGACATGTTCCACATTCCAGACTTCGTCCATGAGTGGATTGGGCTCGCTGCACTGGCTTTGCTCTTTTTCCTCTTCTTCTTCCCCTGGGTCGGGGT
>CAYPJB010000588.1:0-2319 GCA_964410845.1 uncultured Bacteroidales bacterium
GGAGCGGGGTTCGAGTAAGTTTTCGGTCCCTCTGCCAGGGTTGCTCGAATTTCCATCTCTTCGCCGTTACGTTCGATGAGCAGCTTGATCTTGGCTCCCGAATTCTTGGTGCGAAGCTTGTTGTAAACGTCATCAGTCTTGGTGATGTCCTTGTTGTCGATAGTGCGGATAATATCTCCCACCTTCAAGCCTGCCTTTTCCGCAGCACTCTTGGGAAGCACTTTGGCAATAACCACATCATCGCCCCGTTCAACTGGTTCAATGCCAAGCTGAGGGCGTGTACCAACGGCACTGGTGAACATGCGGCCAGTGACTTTCTTGTTCATCATGAAATCCCAGCGCTTGGTGAAATCGTCAATCGCAACATGGCGATTCTCACTGGGATCAGGCGAGATATTACTGTGAATACCCACCACTTCACCATTCATGTTGAAGAGGGGGCCACCTGAATCCCCCGGGGCAACGGTAGCATCCGTGCGAATCCAGAGCATATTCGCATCGAGATTGGGTTTGGAGATAACGCGTCCCAGGCGAATTGGCGGCTTGCGATCTTTCCGATAACCGCCAGGATTGCCGATCGCGATGACCCAGTCTCCCTTTTTGAGGTCGTCTGACTTCCCCATCTTAACGAAGGGATACTTGCCCTTCTCGGTTATCTGTGCCAGGCCTGCATCTATCTGACGATCAGAACCGAGTGCCTTGGCTTTGACCGTGCGACCATCAGAAAAGTGAACGGTCATTTCCTGGCCGGGATCGGGAACGACGTGACCTGCAGAAAGTATCAATCCGTCTTCGCTGACAACGACTCCAGAACCAGCACCCATGCCGCCCATGATGGTCAACCCCACCGTGGCTTGCACCAGTGACGGAACAAGTGAAATGGTCTTTTGCTCGAGATCCCGAATCGTGTCGAGTTTAGCAGACGGCTTGGGTTCGTTATCCGGAGTGCTGGCACCGGTGCATGTCAGCAGGCACAGGCTGACCAGCACTGTGAGAATGCCAGGTCGAATCCATTGTCGAGCCAGGGTACGCATAGGGATGCATCTCCCAAAATGATGTTCAACAGAAAGCCTACCATATAGACAGCCGGGTTGTACCCGACTGGAGTATTATTCGGGCAACCCACGTTGTCGGAGGCAGTGACCAGCTTGCCCCATCAAGCAAATGCGGCAGAGTTGGTATCGTCTACCAGCCTATTTTGCCGTTCGTCCTAATGCAACAACGAACTCCGTCGATCTTTGGAAGAATTTCAAGAATGATAGCTTTTTCACCTTCCGCAACCCTTACATCGGGTAATTCCTGGCCCTGACCATCCTGAAGCGAATTTTCTCAACTCTCATTTGCAGGCAAAGGAAGAGTATGGCAAGCTGTGGCTTTCCCTTCGAGATATGAGTTTGTTATGCGAGTTCTTCTAGGCAGTGGTGGCTTTCGCACTCCTGAACGTATTACCTTGCTGACGCAAGCCATGCGGGCCCATTTCGGCTCTATCCGCAAGTTGCTCTTCATTCCCTATGCCTTGCAAAACCACGATCAGTACGTTCAGACCGTGCTGGCACGGGGCCTTGATGCTGGTTACGAAATTGATGGCATCCATTCCCATCCTGATCCGTTACGAGCTGTCTGGGAAGCTGAGGGGATATTTGTTGGGGGGGGCAATACGTTCCGGTTGCTAAAGATTCTGTATGACCTGGAACTGGTCGACCTGATCCGCAGCAAGGTGAAGGCAGGATTGCCCTATCTGGGTGTCAGTGCGGGCTGTAATATTGCCTGCCCAACGATCAGGACAACCAACGATATGCCTATCGTCGAACCTCCGACGCTGACCGCTCTCGGACTCGTCCCGTTTCAGGTGAACCCCCACTATGTCAAGGGAGCAATGTCCTACCAGGACGAGGACGGCAAGTACCACACCCACTTCGGCGAAACGCGTGATGATCGATTACGTGAGTTTCACGAAGAGAACAACACGCCTGTGATTGGCCTCTGGGAAGGGGGCATTCTGGATTGCGATGGGAAACACATCAACCTGATAGGCACCCCTGCCCGGCTCTTCCGCCAGGGAGAAACCCCGGTGGATTACGCTGCAGGGAGTGAGATAGTTTTGTAGGGCATGCTGTGCATACCAGAGAATGCGCTCGGCACTTATCGCTGCGTTTAAGAACTGATGGAATCTCATCGATTTGAGGCACGCCTAGCGTGCCCTACCGGAGGAGTTACGAACACAAGATCAGGGTAGGCACGCACAGCGTGCCCTACTCATCCAAACCCAAGAGCTTGCGGCGTACATCCTCTGGAGCTTCTTGGAATCCCGCGGGTTCC
>CAYPJB010000589.1:0-2309 GCA_964410845.1 uncultured Bacteroidales bacterium
CCATGAACACGACACCCATGCCGCCATGGCCGATCTCCTGCAGGAGCTTGTAAGGGCCGATGAGAGTGCCAGGGCCTTCGCTAGGGGCCTGATCGATCGTGGGACTGATGTCAATGATCGGTGACTGAAGGAATGATCCCAACTTCTCATGATGAACGAGCATCTCTTCCACTTCAAGACGAAGGGCCTGATCGTCAGCACAGGCTGAATCCAGGTACGCCTGTTTCGCCGCTGGCGATTTCAAGTCCAACGCTGCCAGGAAGATGTCTTTGGCTTTGGAAGATGCGTTCATGACTTCACCTTGTCCGCCCTGTCGGGCTATGAGACAATGCGACGCCGAGAGATGGAACCCGCCAAAATAATATGGAATCAGTCAGGATCAGGACACTTCAGCGTCATTCGAATCAAGTTGGCTCAAATTCCGGTGCAACCAGGTTCGGGCGTAAGCATCGTTGCGTTCTGCCGTTCGCAGGGAAATTCCCAGAGCATCCGCAGTCTGTTGCATGGTCAAACCGGCGAAATAGCGCAGTTTGATGACCTGTGCTGCATCTGCATCGACACCCTCTAATGTCCTGAGGGCTTCATCCAGATCGATCAGGTCGTCGGCTGGCTCCTCGGTGATCTGGGCGACGTCCTTGATATCGATTCGCTTGCGGTCGCCTCCATGCTTGATGCGGCGCTTGCGTCGAACATTTTCGATCAGGATACGCCGAATGGCCTCAGCGGCGGCGGCAAAGAAATGGCCACGGTTCTCCCAGTGTTGATGTTCGGGTGAAGGGCCAAGAAGACGCATGTAGGCTTCGTGTACCAGGGCGGTCGGTTGAAGTGTCTGCCCCGGTTTCTCCCGGGCCAGATGATGTGAAGCCAGTTTGCGCAGTTCGTCATAGACCAGCGGCAACAACTGTTGCGCGGCGCTGGGGTCGCCTTGTTCGATGGCCGAAAGCATGCGGGTGACATCGCTCATGGGAGTTTCAGCATAGCCAGTGATGGCCGTCATTGCAAATAGTCGTTTACCTCCCTGCTGCTGACTGTGCGTCAAGTATCACAAGTTATGCAGATGATTGACCTGATGGTTGCGTACTCAGCCAACATGCACCTTGGTGAGAATGCGGTCCATCTCCGAAGCAGTGAACGCTCGACAAGTGGTGGTATGGACGTTTCCCATCACTCCCAGATTCAGGAGCGCTGCCGTGGCTACTTCGTCGTTCTCTGCTTCAAAAATCAGCACGCCATCGTGGTCGCCCAGGGTCCAATAGATGTCTTTGACCTTGACGCCCACCTTCCTGACAGCAGCCTTGAATGCCGCAGCTCGTTTGGTGGTGTGATCGATGTCTTTGATGCCCTGCTGGGTAAACTTGATCATCGTAATGAACGTAGCCATGACGCTGTCTCCTTGGAACTTGGGGGGTTGGTTGCTTTACTCACCTGGTCAACTGCCCATGACCATCGTCGGTAAGTGTACGCTGTTTTCCAGCCTTCATGAAATCCATGCATCCGCATGCGGGCCTGTTTTTGTTCATCGTTGCAAAAGCGGGAAGGCCTAACTCTCGGGATAGTTCGTCAACTAAACGGCGATAGAACGCTTGCTTACCCATGTCTGAAGTGTGATCTTCCAGGTGATTGAATGCAACAAGAAGATCTTCCTGATCCTGGTCAGGAAGCACCTCGTTTGCCATTTCAAAGAGACAATTGTCTTCCCTGGCAATGTGACGTTTGAGTAGAGGTACGTACTGATTGGATGCTTCAACGAACTCATAACCTGCGTCGTGATTGCCTAGCTCGTAGCGGTTAATGGCATATTCCATCTGCTGAACAAGCAAGCGGCCAGCATCGTGTTCCAACATCAACGAACCAATGGGGCCTCCATCGTTTGCTACTCCACGGCTTTCCAGTTTGGGAAACAGCAGTTCCTCTTCTTTATGATGATGACTCCCATCAGCAAAATGCTGAAGGAAGTCAATGATTTTTCGTGCTGTACCAGTCGCGAGTTCGTTCCTGGTATTCCATTTGTCCGCCACACCATCCAGGCAGCGCAGCGCGTGTTCAATCATACGATGTTCGTCTTTCAGTATGTCGATGGCGTTCATGACTGCTTCACCGTTAACGTCGATGGTGCATCGTGTTTAACCGACCAGTTCTACGGCATGCGAACAGGCACAAACGCCATTCCCACATGATGATGCGGTTGCTGGAACTGCAGAGTATTTTCGGGTCAGTTCATTGGCCAGGTTGAGATAGTACGCGTGTTTCCCCACCTGCTCATCCTGATGATCCGAGTGCTGAAACGTGGAAAGCAGGTCCGCCTGGTC
>CAYPJB010000590.1:0-2308 GCA_964410845.1 uncultured Bacteroidales bacterium
GTGGGCTTCATCTAGGATGAGGAGCGAGCCGGCACGAAAGGTTCCCAGCCAATCTCGCAGGCTGCTTGTGTACGCTTCATCGATAAGTAAACGGTGGGATATCAGGAACCGAGAGTGGCTGGTCCAGGGGTTTACCCCGAAGCCCCGCTGCTGCCGGATGCGTTTGATATACTCTTTATCAACGATTTCAAACCGTAGCCCAAAACGCTCCTCAAGCTCGTCTTGCCACTGGTACAGCATGGAAGGTGGGCAGGAAACAACGATGTCACGCACCTTCTTGCGTATCAACAGTTCTCTGGCTATCAGGCCGGCTTCGATAGTTTTACCCAGGCCAACGTCATCCGCAATGAAGAGATTCACACGTGGCAGGAGCAATGCCTTACGCAAAGGTTCAAACTGATACCATTCGACTTTGATGCCTGCCCTGAATGGTGCCTGAAACAAGTTGGGGTCAGTAGCAGTAAGGCAGTTCCATCGCAGGGTGTTTAAGTAGGCGGAGAACAGGGCTGGTTGATCAAACCCTCGTTTGGCAATGGCATCCCAGGCTTCAGCCCGTTGGACTGCTGCATCGACTTCCTTCTCCCAGAGCACTTCTAATCGTTGGCCCTGGGCATCGTCGTCAACGCAAGAGAGTTGAACCAGTGTACTGTCTTCTGACTTCGCACCAGCAGTGACCTCTTCCACCAAGTAATGACGTTGCCTGACATGAGCAATTTGCCCAGGCTTTGGTAGTGTTGAAGTAACAGGCATTCACGATCCTTTTTGCAAACATCCAGCACCTAAGAATAGATGGAGGGGATGCAAAGTGCAAACAAGAATCGGACTAGATGCTGATAGGATATTTTATTTGAGATTTTCCAAGGAATGTTCAGTTTCTGGAATTGAACCACTTCACGACACTTGTTGTTCGGGGATCTAGTACATCATTCCTTGGTCTTTCTTGAATGGAGAGATTGAACCCGAATGAGATCTTGCAAAACTTGAGGATCGAGCCGCCGACCGATGACGACAACCGAGAACATTGCCGCGACGCACCTGCACCTCATCTTTGTTCATTTACTAAGCTCCTTAACCAAATCACGTATCTGCTTTCGCCACCTCTCCTTGCAAGTAACGTACTTAGGTAATGCGGTCCAGCAGACACGGTATTCCAAGCATGTCTGGATTAGAAGCTTGTACATGCTTTCCATCAGAACTTCACGATTTTCCTTAAATCTGAACTTTACATAGTTTGGAGACACGTGATCATAGAGGTAATTTCCAGCAGGCCAGAGCTCGATTGCTAGCCTTGCCTGAGCGCTATTCTTGGCCTTCTCAAGGCTCATTTTCAAAATTTTTGTTGATCTGAGCAATGGATCACCGTCTACTTCTGTTTTCAGCTTCATCTTTTGAAATCCTAGTGGAAAAAGTTGAGTTAAGGGTAGCTGATAAACCAGTGTCGTGCAAAAAATCCTAGCTTTGCCTGTAGTTCTGGGCCTTAGGCAATCAAGAAACTTGAGCTGCTATATACTGGATTTGGTAAAGAACACCAGAAATAGAAAGTGCTGCGATCAGGTATTTCGTTAGACAAGTAGCCAAGTTCAAGAGACAGAGAAAACACAGTCTAAAAATAAAGGAGGCTGAACATGCCTAATGGGACACCCTTTGATAACGACAAGCCACTGACCCCGGCCCAAGCCCGTGAAAAACTGCAGAAGGGCTTGGAAGACTACTTGGCGGGCAAAGCTACCGGACCGATTGTCTTTCGCCTCAAGCGAACCAAGAAGGCGAGCCACACCTATCCTCTCAAGCTGACTCAACTGCAGCGTAATACTCTCCTGGAACAGACTCACTTGAGTGGCAAGCTGAAGAAGAAAGTAGAGCAAGCGGGCGAAGGCACCCAGATCGTCCCCGTCACCTGGAACGAACTCAGCAAACTCAATGAGGTGTGTGGTCAGAATGCTGCCCATGTTTCATGTCCGCACCGGAGGCGACTGATGGCGGTCATGAGCCGTGTAGTCAATTTCTTTGAGGAAGAACATGCCGAGCTCTTTAGGCACTGATCGTGAAACATGCATCAAAATACGTATTTTGAAACAAGGCGCGATATTCATCACTGTTCAATCAGGGACAGCAACTCCTCACAGTGACTTTCTGACAAGGAGAGGCTTTTCGGAAGCTTCTTAGGCAAAGTCAACTCTTTCCTCTCATGCGATTGCAGCAGCAAGCGGATGGCAGCTAAGTAGCGACTTGTGAGATCACGTAATCCCATCAGTGCAACATCTGCTGATGTGAGATCTATGGGCTTCCGGCCTACATTTGTGCGTCT
>CAYPJB010000591.1:0-2299 GCA_964410845.1 uncultured Bacteroidales bacterium
GTTGAGGACATCAAACGCGGATAAGCAGAAGGACACTTACATGCTGGCATTCCTTGCTTTTACCCTCATCACTGTGAGTGACGATACTGACACCAAGGCGGGGCCTGATGTCGGCAAGCCTGTACCTGAACTCAAATTGACGCAAATCCATGGTGATCAAGCGGGTAAGGAAGTTGATGCCAGGGAACTGGCGAAAACGACTTCCACGATCTTCGTCACCGTTCGCAAAGACAAATGGGATCGCCCGGTCGCTCGCGTGCTTAGACAATTAGACGAAGCAGTCAGCAAGCAGGATAACAAAGCCCGCATCGTCCTGGTGTGGGTGAGCAAAGACGCTGACCATGCAAAAGAATATCTGCCCAAAGCTCAGCAATCGTTGAAACTCCAGGCTTCATCATGGAATCTATTCAATGGCGAAGTCTATGATGCTGCAGGCTGGCAACTCAGCGGTGATGGTCCGCTCAATATCATCATTGCCAAAGCGGGCAAAGTGCACTGGGGCCAGGCGTTTGGAACCGTGGACGAGAAGGTTGTCGCGAAAGTTACTGCTGCTTTGACGAAGTGAGTAGCGGGTAGAGTAGCATCGTTTCCGTCTCGATTTCAGTGAAGCCAGCGTTCTGGTAGAGTTTGCGTGCAGGGGCATTGCGTGAATCAACACGCAGTTCGATGGTTTCGATGATGTTGGATGTGTCGAAGGGTGTCGGACTCCTGTGTTGATAAGCTTTCTCATTGAACAACAAACTGATTAACGCCATAATCGCCTCCGTAGCATACCCTTTCCCCCGACTTTCAGGAATGATGCCAAGATACTTTAGTACGGCTGTCGCCTGTTCGATCTCGACCGCTATTATCCCAATAAACTTTTCCCTGTATTTGACAAAGTACTTGGCAACCAGGGGGTATTCGTACTGCTGCTTCAGACTATCAGAACTGTTGAGTACATTCAGTTCGGGTACATCCAGGCTGTTTTGGAAACACTGCTGTAGCACTTCGACAAATGTTGCTTGCTCATTTGCTGAGACCGGTATGAGTTTGATATCGTCCGAAATTGCCTTTGGAAGTACAGATGCTTTGTGCAAGCTCATCCTGATTATTTTGGCTAACTCTACAAAACCGATCTTTTGCAGTGATACTTGTTCGGTATGAAGTTCATCGGCGATTAGTGCCTGGAAGTGGATTACTCCTGATTTTTGATAGTGATCAGCAACCTGATTCCAAAGGTTGGTGATTGCGTCTGCATGCATCGGTGAATCAGCCCGATAGATGCTGCGTATCGGGAGCACATGAGCATAGCTGGAGCACTGGCAAGAAACCCAGGTCACTGCCAGAAGTTGAGAGTCTTTCCAGAGGCCCCAGCAAGTATAAACGCCTGGAGAACTCAGCAAACCTTGCGATAGCGTGGCGTTTTCGTTAGTACCCTTCTCGTAGCCATACCAGCAATCAACGACATCTGGCCAATCGGCATTTGAGACCTGCCTGACGGTGACATCATTGGGCATCGCTATCCGCTTCATGTTCCACCTGAGTCACATGGAACTTGCGTTCGCAGAGCAGATTATCATCTGCAAAGAGTTGAAAGCGGTACTCGCCCACTTCGGGAAATTCACAACCGCATAGGCCGAAGTTGACTTCTACCACACTTAGTGGATCGGGGAAGCTTACCCTGGTCTCAGTGTCGAACAGTTCTTCGTTGGAAGAAGCTTTTACGCAACGAAGATGGATAGCCTGTTCGCCATGCCCTTCGGTCAGGGCTACGAAGACGAAGAGTTCATTGACAAGACACGGCAGGGAGGAAGCGGCGATGGCATCGAAAAGTCCAATGAGGCTTTTCTTGCCGGAAATACGATCATCCAGCACCATATCGCAGATGATCATGGCCAGCACGTGGGGCAAACAGGGTGGATGCGAATTCATCTAATGCCTAGCTGGTCAGGATCGTGTGACTGAGAAAGATTATACCGTCGGCCCATGTTTCGTCATGAGAGGGTGCAATGTTGCCTGCTTGCACTCCTCGAAAAATGATGGAGGAGGCGGACCAGGCTGGTTGCAATTAAAAGGCCAGCATAGTGCGATACTCTTCCAGACGATGATTGATTTCTGCTCGGGTGGCCTGGCGAAGACGGGAGAGCCCGAAACCTTCGACCGTGAGACTGGCAATAATGGAGCCATAGGCAATCGCACGGCGAAGCGATCCGGGAGCACCGCTGGTATCGGAAGCCAGGTATCCCATCATCCCGCCTGCAAAGCTGTCCCCAGCACCGGTCGGGTCAAGCACGGTCTTGGTCGGATAACCTGGTAA
>CAYPJB010000592.1:0-2292 GCA_964410845.1 uncultured Bacteroidales bacterium
CAAGTAACCAAGTTCACAAGATTCGTGTCGATACACTACCACATTCGCTGTACACCGTAAGCATCAAAGACTTCATCAGCACTGACAAGAGGCATGTCATCGGCCATGGCTTGAGAAACCATGAGTCGATCAAATGGGTCTTTGTGGTGAAAAGGGAGTGAGGCTACGATAGCGGTATGTTTTGGTTTAATATCCAGCACCCCAAACCCATTTGTGATCAAAGCCTTCTCCATGAACTCCTCATGAGGCACGTTTAATTGATACTTCTTGATGCTGACTTTAATCGCAATTTCCCAGAATACCGCAGGACTGACCCACTTGTCGAATTCAGGATCAACAATCAGTGATTGTGCCTTTTGGCTAAGCTCACTACTTCCCAAGACAAACCAGAGGAAGGCATGCGTGTCCAACAACAGCCTCAAGGCATGTACTCCGTGAAGTGCTCAAGATGCTCATCATCCTCAACGAGGATTGTCAGCATCCCACGACAACTTCCAAATACGGGTATGGGTTTGGGACGATGTGGAATGACAAGTGTTGCAACGAGGTGTGTATCTTCCGTAATCGCAAGCTTTTCCCCTGGGGGCAGAGTACGAATCAATTCCGGCAACTGTGCCTGAACTTCGTTTATGCTGAGCGTACTCATAAATGACTCCTGTGCAACATTATAAGCATGATTGAAAAGAATAGACAACATTTAGATATGGAGCACCGCCCGCAGCGGTGCTCCATCGGTTCCCATCACTTTCAGCGGGGCGGCCAGCAACTTATATTCCCCAGAAGCTACACAATCCAACCACAACCCTTCTACAATGGTAATACCTGCCCGACCTAGGGCTTGGTGAATGGGTAGATCCTTCGAATCCAGTTCATCCACCGAAGGCAGATCGAGGCCTACCAGTTTCACTCCTCGTGATTGCATCCACTCAACTACTTCGTGCGACATTACTGGAATGCTTTCAGGGAATCGTGCCGTATCGTGCCAGCCGCCAGTATGAAAGAGGAGACGTTCGACCTGTTCAGGTAAGTCAGTCAGTGCCAATCGCCAATCGTGCAGGCAATGCCTGACATCGACCACCCAGGCGGGACCGAGAAAGACGTCGAGGGGGATGTGATCGACCGTCATCCCCGCATCGTGGTAATGAAATGGAGCATCGCAGTGGGTGGCAGTATGCAAACTGGTTGTAATGGCTCCCACATTCACGCAAGCTCCGTCAGCAATCTTCACACCCAGCGAAAAGCTGTAAGGCACATCACCTGGCCAGCAGGCGGTGTCCAGGGAGAGTGGCCTGCTGATGTCGATGTACCGACTAGGTGACGAGTGCATGGGACTGGCTCTGGTGATAGGAACCGGTGGTGAGCAGGTCTTTCAGAATGATAATGGCTTGTGCCATGTCCGTGTAGCTGGTGTAAAGCGGGGCAGGAGCCAGACGAAGGAGATCGGGAGCACGAAAATCAGGGATGACCCCACGTTCCCGCAAGGCGATCGAGAGCAGCTTGGCATCGGGGTGTTGCAGCGTGATGTGTCCACCACGATGGTGATCATCATAGGGTGTGATGCAACTTACGCCGAATGCACCGAGTTCCGCTGTAGCCATCATTCGCAGGAAGTGCGTGAGCTTGAGTGAATGTTCCCGCAAGGTCTTCATGCCCACTTCGAGGAACATGGGCAACGCACCGAGGAGAGGAGCCAGGCTGAGTACATGCGGGGTGCCGAGAAGGAACCGGCCTGCATCGCTGGCTGGTTGGAACGCAGGTGTCATGGCGAATTGTTTTGCGGGGTCGGACCCGAACCAACCGGTAAGCCCGGGTGATTGGGTGAGGAGTTCCGAAGAGACATACAGGAACGCGACTGCCCCCGGGCCGCCATTCAAATACTTGTAGGTGCATCCCACGGCCAACTCAATGCCATCGTCATCGAACTGATGCGGGATGGCCCCGACTGAATGGGAACAATCCCAGATGATGCGGACACCAGCCTCACGCCCCGCCTGGGTGAGCTTCTTCATGCTCAAAAGCTGGCCGCTACGATAGAGCACCGCGGGGAGCACTGCCAACGCCATGTTAGGCTGCTGCAATGCCGTGATGATGTCTGCTTCAGCCAGGGTATTGCCATCACGGCTGGGGATGAGCTTCAGGTGTTGTGCAGATGTCAGTCCACGAAGTTGCAGTTGGCTCTGGACCACATAGCGATCAGTGGGGAAGGCGAGATCATCGAGCAGGATGCAGTTACGCTCTTCTGTAGGGAGGAAGTGGCTGGCGATGAGTTGGTGCATGTTGACCGTCACTGAA
>CAYPJB010000593.1:0-2292 GCA_964410845.1 uncultured Bacteroidales bacterium
CTGGAACATCGCTATGTGCAACTGCCCATCAAGCGTGGGGCGAAGAAGCGACAAGTTACCATTCTGATTGATGGGCAACCCGTCGTTCAAAACGAAGTCGAGTTGGCTGATGACAAGCCCGACTGGTGGGCACCCATCGAACTGGCAAGTAAGACCGGCAAGCAAATTACGGTCCGTGTCGATAAGCTCTCGGAAGATTCCAAGGCACTGCAGAACATCGTCACCAGCAATACACTGCAAGGCAGCGAGAAGCTATATCAGGAACCGCTCCGTGGTCAGTTTCACTTCTCTGCCCGGCGGGGTTGGCTCAACGATCCGAACGGACTCGTCTTCTACAACGGCGAATACCATCTCTTCTTCCAGCACAACCCGTACGGCTGGGATTGGGGGAACATGCACTGGGGCCATGCGGTAAGCAAGGACATGGTGCACTGGGAAGAACTCGGCGATGTGCTGTTGCCCGACAAATTTGGGCCGATGTTCAGTGGTAGTGCTGTCGTCGATTGGAACAACACCAGTGGTTTTGGCAAAGATGGCAAGCCGCCACTGGTGCTGATCTACACCGCAGCAGGCAACCCTACGACGCAGTGCATTGCCTACAGCACCAATGGCCGCACGTTTACGAAATACGAACAGAACCCGGTGGTGAAGCAGATCACTTCAGGCAATCGCGATCCCAAAGTCATGTGGCATGCACCCAGCAAACAATGGGTCATGGTGCTGTATGTTGAACTCAACAAACGCCACACCGTTCACTTCTTCACGTCCCCCAATCTGAAAGACTGGAAACTGGCCAGCGTGACCGAAGGTGGCACGATGGGGAAGGATGGCTATCTCTACGAATGCCCAGACTTCTTTGAACTGCCTGTTGATGCCGACAAGACAAAAACCAAGTGGGTGCTGCTCGGCGCTAACTCGGAATACGCTATCGGCACCTTCGATGGCTCCACATTCATGCCCGAACATTCAAAGCTGCAGGGCCATCAAGGTAAAGGTTTCTATGCGCCGCAAACCTTCAGTGACATCCCGGTGAAGGATAGCCGACGTATCCAGATCGGCTGGTTCCAGACAGCTACTCCGGGGATGAGCTTCAATCAGTCGATGTCGATACCGATGGAATTCATGCTGAAAACGACATCCCATGGACCACGATTAACCCGAACTCCCGTCAAGGAACTGGAACTGATTCGAGGCAAACCGTATGTGGTAGAACCAATGACTCTAAAAGTCGGCGATCGCAATCCATTGGGAAACGTACATGCTGAGCTAGTCGAGGTGCGTGCTGAGCTTGAACCAGGCCCGACAAGTGAAGTTACTTTCACCATTCGCGGGGCGGTTGTGAGCTATAATGCCAAGAAGCAGGAACTCACTGTGAATGGCCATCGTGCCCCTGCCTCGCTCAGTCAAGGCAAGCTTCAACTCATCATCTATTGTGATCGCACTTGCCTGGAAGTGTTTGCAGCTGATGGCCTGACTTATGTGCCCATGCCTTTACATGTTAAGCAGGATGATCGTCATCTTGCCGTTCGCGTCACAGGCGAAGCATGCAGTTTCACTACTCTGACCGCTTACGAGTTGGGTTCAACCTGGTCGCGTCGATAAAAGTGGTTCCTTCCGTTGGCCCATCGTATCTGATATGATGTTGACATATCGCTCCATATTGCTTCCGGGAGTTCATCATGTGGTTATGGATTGTCGTATCACTGCTGGTTACCTCTGTGCAGCAAGATGATTGGCGAGGCTTCCTCAGCAAGGCCCAGCAGGCTGACGAGGCAGGCAATTATGCTGAAGCGAAGAAACTACTCGATACTGCCGTCAAAGTGGACCAGAAGCGAGCTGAGCTTTTCAGCTTGCGGGGAGCGGTAAACTTCAAGCTTGGCAACATCACTGAATCATTAGCCGACTTTGATCAGCAGATTCGCATCAAGCCCAGCGATGCATCAGCCCATTGGCGGCGTGGATTAACGCTGTACTATGCTGACAAGTTTGCCGAGGGTGTTGCCCAGTTCACCACTTCCGACAAGGCAGAACCCGAAGATGTGGAGAATGCAGTCTGGCACCTGCTCTGTAACGCCAGGGTACGAGGCTTGGAAGCGGCACGTAAGGACATGCTCAAAGTCAGCCAGGATAGCCGGGTGCCGATGATGGAGGTCTACAAGCTCTTCGCCGGTACCCGGATAGGTTGTGAAGAATACCTCATCCCTCGGATCGTTCCTTTCGATAAGCTTGTTGTGAAGGCTCTGACTGGCTCCGTAGTAGTCGCGGTCCTGAAACATGCAATAGAAAGGGCTT
>CAYPJB010000594.1:0-2278 GCA_964410845.1 uncultured Bacteroidales bacterium
TTATGCCACACGGTGCATGAGGTGCTCGCTCTGATGAACGAAGCGAAACGGCGGAAACTCGTCACCCAGATGGGCACCCAGATTCATGCAGGAGAGAACTATCGACGGGTAGTGGAGTTGATCCAGCAGGGCGCGATTGGCGAAGTGACTGAAGTCCATACCTGGGTGCCAGGCGATTATGCCGCGGGTGACTTTCCTGCGGACAAGCCAGCTGTACCAGAGGGACTCAATTATGATCTCTGGCTGGGGCCAGCGACCGAGCAGGCATATCACCCGGCATTTGTGCCGTTCAACTGGCGACGATATTGGAAGTTCGGCACCGGCAGGCTGGGAGATATGGCATGTCATCACATGGATCTTCCGGTATGGGCCTTGGGCTTGGGGATGCCACTCACGGTGGAAGCTGAAGGTTCAAAGGTGCATCCGGTGGGTTGCCCGAAGTGGGTGATTGCACGATATTCCTTCGCTCGTCCAGGTGGTGGGGAGCCGATCAAGCTTACCTGGTATGATGGCGACAAGCGTCCGCCTCAGTTCAACGATGCCAGCTTCCCGAAGTGGGGGGCAGGGAATGTCTTCGTGGGCAGCAAGGGAATCCTGCTGGCAGATTATGGCAAGTATCTGCTGACGCCCGAAGAACGCTTCAAGGATGTCAAACCATCGATGAAGTTGCCGAAGTCGATCGGGCATCACAAGGAATGGTGTCAGGCGATTCGTGGCGAAGGCAAACCGACTTGCCAGTTTGAGTACAGCGGGCCACTGTCGATTGCAGTTCAGCTTGGTACGGTTGCGTACCGGGCTGGCAAGAAACTCGAATGGGACATTGAGAAAAACTGGGTGAAGAACAGCAGTCCGGATGTGGATGCGCTGCTCAAGAAAGAGTATCGCTCAGGATGGAGTCTGTAACGATGGCCATCCCCTTTCCTCGATTGTTGTTGGGACCAGGCCCCAGTGAGCCACATCCTGATGTCCTGGCTATCCAACAGAAGCCTTTGCTCGGTCATCTGGATCCTGATTTTCTTCAGATCATGAGCGAGACCCAGACGCTGCTGCGTCAGGTGTTTCAAACGAAGAATGAGGTGGCCTTCGCTGTCAGTGGCACGGGCATGGCAGGGATGGAGTGTGTGCTTACTAATCTGCTGGAGCCTGGGCAGAAGCTTCTGGTCTGCACCGCCGGCTTCTTCGGCGACCGCATGATCAATGTTGCCCAGCGAGCTGGTGCAGAGGTGGCAGTGTTTCGCGGCGAATGGGGGAACTGCTTCAGCCTGGCTGATATCGAGAAGGCACTTGCTGAGCATCAGCCACAAGTTCTGGCCATCGTGCAGGCTGAGACCTCGACCGGAGTGCTTCAGCCACTAGAAGGGCTTGGCGAGTTGTGCCACAAGCATGATTGCTTGCTCGCAGTCGATGCGGTGACCAGTCTGGGCACATCCCCGCTGAATGTCGATGGATTACAGATTGATGCCATCTACAGCGGATCGCAAAAAGGACTCGGGTGTCCCCCGGGGCTTGCACCGGTGTCGTTCAGCACGAAAGCCATGGACCGCATCAAGGCCCGTACGAAACCGGTTCAGAGTTATTATCTCGATGTCGTTGAATTGATGAAATACTGGGGGCCTGATCGAGGATACCACCACACTGCCCCAATCAGCAGTGTCTATGCTCTGCACACCGGCCTCAAACTGGTGGTTGATGAAGGACTGGAATCTCGCTGGAAGAGACATGTTCAGAACAAGGAAACACTCCGGGCAGGGCTTAGCAGGCTGGGAATCAGCTATTTCACCCAGGATCATTGTCAGGCTCCGGCACTCTCAGCAGTAAACATCCCTGCAGCTTTGGATGATGTGACGCTTCGTAAACGCCTGCTGAATGAGTTCGGCATCGAGATTGGTGGAGGGCTTGGATCCCTCAAGGGCAAAGTCTGGCGTATCGGTCTGATGGGTTACGGCAGCAGGCCAGAAAATGTAGAAAAGCTGCTGGATGCGCTGGCGAAGTGCCTGTAGTTAGAGTCGCCTGAGCAGGAAAATCGTCAGGTCGTCTTCGTTCTCGGGCTTACCAGCAAAAGTTTCCAGGCTGGCTTTGATGGTGCGTTCCCAGCTTTCGCAGTTTGTCTGTTGAGGCAGATTTTGCAGCACGGTGATGAGTCGATCGAGGCCAAACATGGTCTGACGTGGCTGGTCGTAGGTTTCAGTAAGCCCATCAGTGTACAGCATGAGCGTATCCTGTGGGTTCAGTTGCAGTTCAGTGTTCTGGAATTGCTGTGGACCAACCACAAAACCCA
>CAYPJB010000595.1:0-2238 GCA_964410845.1 uncultured Bacteroidales bacterium
AAGCGTATGTATAGCTTTGCCCATAAACAGGAACTACTGACAGTATTCAATAAGTGATAACTATTGCCAGCAGGCTTCTTAATGTATCAAACATAAGATGTCTCTCCAATGGCGTTCATTTCTTTCTAGTAGTTGTACACAGGGCGGTGTATCGGCAGAGGATGACATATTGTGAGATTAGAGTGGAAGTTCTTCGGCTCACTCAATTTTCGTATTTCGTAAGTCGCCGTTAGCATAGTAAAACACCCCAGCTCATCGCCGGGGTGTGCCATTTCAGAGAGTTGGTGTTACTTAGCGCTTTCGCTGTGTCCGTGTCTTTCGCTTGGAACGCCAGTGCTTGATACCCAAACCGCCAGCCATCACGCCAGCACCAATGAAAGCCAGTGTTGCTGGTTCCGGAACCGCTGCAATATTCGTGCGGAATTCCAGATTGAAATCAGCAGTAGTTGTGCCAGTTGTGGTGACATTAAACCCTGTTGAACCAAACGCAGTGTTGAAGTAGGCTGCAGCCAGGTAGTATTCGCCGGCTGGCAAACCACCGCTTTGTCCACTAGCTGCGGTGCCAGTGGAAGAACCATTAAAGGACGGAATCGGGCCGCGTGACGGAGAGTTCAAACCGAAGCTCAGCAGACTGTAAAGACCAGGTCCAGAATCATCATCGCTTATCACCAGTGTGCCGTCTGGACGATACACGCCAATCTCCGTGTCGAAGTTGGTCGTACCTCGTGGTGTGGTGTTGATATCCAGGAAGAATCCCGACACGTTGGTGGCATCGCTGGTAATGGAAAACTTGAACCACTGTACCTGATTAGCAGTAAAGGTGGTCGTAGCAAACGTGGCATCTGGCGTGTTATAAACAGCAGTGGTGTCCACAATGGTGCCAAGATCGATAAAACCACCAGGCGGTTGAGCGTGGGATACGCCAGTAGTGAACAGCCAGCCTAGAATTACAGTTGCGGCAATAGAGAAGGTGCGGATTCTCATGAGTGTCTCTCTGAAAGTTCTAATCTTTGCCCAACTTACCCATCTATCTCCGCCTGTCAACAAGATTCGTGAAGATTATGCAAGGATCATGTAAGTGTAGTTCATTCTCCATTCCAAACGAAATCACCCCAGTTCTCGCCGGGGTGTTTCACTGCACGATAAGCAATATCGAACTAGCTTGCCTTCTTCATATCGGGACGGATGTCGGCGAGTTCTTCCTTCACGGGAGCGTAGTGGCTGGGCTCCATGATGAAACTGGCCGTTCCTGAGGTGAAGTTACGCAGATCGGAACTGTAGCCGAACAGCGTGGCCAGCGGGATGTAGGCGTGCAGTTGAGCACGGCCTTTTTCGAGGCCCGAGTTCAGGATTTCACCACGACGACGGCTGGTATCACCAGTGAGATCACCAATGTACTGCCCGGGCGACTGGACGTTCACTTCCATGATCGGCTCGAGCAGCACGATGCCTGCTGTGCGTGCTGCTTCCTGCAAGCACTGTTCGGCAGCGATCTGGAACGCGATCTGCGATGAATCGACCGGGTGCTCCTTGCCATCGAAGAGGGTACACTTGACGTTCACCACCTGGAACTTGTACTTCGTGCCCTTGCGGCAGGCTTCACGGAAGCCTTTCTCGACCGAAGGAATGTACTGAGTCGGGACAACGCCGCCGACGACTTCGTCAACGAAGTAGAGGCCATTGGGATCAGGCTTCTCGCCGTTCTCAATGAGCTCAGCTTCGATGGCATCCCGTTCTTCCTTGGTGAGCGGTTCGAAGCGGCAAACGATGCGGGCGAACTGACCGCGACCACCCGTTTGCTTCTGGTGCTTGTATTCCTGTTCGATTGCCTTGGCCAGCGTCTGGCGATAGCTCACCATCGGCTTGCCCATGTTGACTTCGACCTTGAAGTCTCGCTTGAGCTTGTGAACCGCGATTTCGAGGTGCAGTTCACCCATGCCCGACATGATAATCTGGTTGGTTTCATGATCGGTCTGGCACCGGAGCGTGGGATCATCTCGTACCATCTTGGCGATGGCTTCGCTAAGTTTGCCTTCGTCGGTGTTCTTGGTCTGTTCCAGAGCCAGGCTGATGACTGGTTCAGGGAAGCGGATTTCTTCCAAGATTACCTGCTGCTTTTCATCAGCCAGGGTGTTCCCCGTCTGGGTTTCCTTCAAGCCGACGAGGCCAACGATTTCACCGGGGCCGGCGTATTCCAGACGTTCACGTTCCTTGCCGAACATGCGGTAGACGTGGCTG
>CAYPJB010000596.1:0-2228 GCA_964410845.1 uncultured Bacteroidales bacterium
ACCTCACTCTTGCACGCCAAGCTGCGTAGATTAACCATCAGGGGACATGCACCCGTCTTTCCTGAACCAGTGTAGTTATTCCCCTGCCCTTTCCTTCAGCGTCGTCTGGCGACGTTCTTCGATACGTTTGATCATCCGTTCGTGCTGTTCCACATCCTGCTTCACCCGTTGGCGAACGGTGGCATCTTTGGAATCGAGCAGCTTCTTGATGGCCAGTTGATGAGCTGTCTCGAGTGCCTTATCGGAACTGGCTTGGACTTCGGGTTTCACCCCCACGCCTTCCCAGTTGGTGTTAGTGACGGGGTTAACGGCCCGGCCAGTAGGGATGAAGATGAGGTAGTGATCGGCTACGGGCACCGTGCCACCGGGGTGAGCGCCGCCACCAGTGGTTTCACCAACGAGGGTGGCCCGCTTCTGGGTCTGGAAGTTGTAAGCACATTCTTCCGCTCCGGAGAACGTAAAAGCACTGGTAAGCACATAAACATCCTTGTTCAGGTACTTGGGGCCTGGCACAGTGGGGTGGGTATAGAACTCTTCGGTGCGATTGCCCTGACGGAAGAACATGCGATTGAGCAAAACTGGATGCTCATCAAAGAAATAGCTGCACAGGTCACGTACCATCAGTGGAGTGCCGCCGCCGTTGTAACGGAGATCCAGTATGAGGGCATCGGTGTTCTTGAGGAAGGTCATGCTGGCTTGCAGCGGTTCCTTGCCTGCTTCGGGCTCCATGAATCCATCAAGACGAAGATAGCCGATGTTACCGGGCAACCGCTCGACTTTCACGAAGGCAGCATTTCGCAGCTTCATCTCTTCCTGCATCTTTTTCATCTCGGCAGGTGATGGCTGCTCGCGTCGGCCCTGAGCAGTCAGTTTGTCGGTCGAACAGCGAACGCGTATGTGCTTATCCTTCGTGATGGCCACAATGTCGGTAGTCAGCTTGTCAGCTAGTTCCTGACCGGTAGTGATGGACTGATAATCATTCTCCGTCAAGCGAGCTTCGATGGTCTTACGGACCTTGCTAGCGACATCGGGGAAAACGTAGCGCTCATCAAAGAGTTTCAGAATGGCCTGTGCTGCCTGGCTACGCTGCTCGGCAGTGATAGCGAGAGGCTTACCATCCTGGGTGATTCGAACCGCTTGTGCCCACAGGGCGGGCGAGGAAAAGGTAAACAGGCACAGTAGTATCCAGTGTCGCATGGGATGCTCCAAGTAAGGGACTGCCCTCATTCTGGAACGAACGAGGACGAGCATCTTGAACAGAATGAAGGTAACAGAACACTATGAAGCTGAGTTTTTGCGGAAGGCACCAGGAGAGAACCCGGTCCGGCGTCGGAGATGCCGGGCCAGATGGCTCTGATCGGCAAAGCCTGCCCGGAGAGCAATCTCAGCGATGGGGAGCGTCGTCCGTCGGAGTTGTTCACAGGCCCACTGCAATCGCAAGTGCCGCTGGTATTCGCCCGGTGTGCTGCCAAGGTGTTTACGAAATGCCTGCACAAGATAAACCGAATGCACGCCAGCTACCTCAGCCAGCGTAGCGGTATCGAGTGGCTCGAGCATTCGATCATGGATGAGTTGCTGTACTCGCTTCACCCAGGAAGGGACTGCTTTGGATTCCTGTCTTGAGCGGGCCAGGCCGACCAGCAGTTGCAGTGTCAGCCCCTGCACACTAAGTGGCGTGACATGGTCAGGATCCTGGAACTCGCGATAGAGACGATGCACAATCCCTTGCCACTCGTCGCCCTGAAGAACAGCAGGTTCCATGGCTAGACTTGCAGTGGCAGCATGAGGCAACAGCCAGCGCTGATCCAGTTCGATGTTAAACGACATCGACCGAGGCGACTCGATCCGTTCGGAATGTCGCTCTTCCGGAGGATGGAAGATGAGCATGGAGGGTTTGCACTGACGTACCTGAGAATCGAACCGTTCCGAGAAGTGGCCATGTTTGACGAAGCAGAAGTAAGCGTTCTGGTGGGCGTGAGTAGGAAGCCAATCGCACTGGGTATGCTGGGTCTGTGTCAGCCAGAGGTGATCCCACTGTTGCCTGACCATCACCTTCCCGAGATAGCAGCCACTGGCGAGTCTGGTAGACATGGCACACCCCTCTACTGATTGTAGTTCGCTGGGGTGGAGAATAAATTAGAAGAGTAAATGAATGAACCTGACGTGAGTCTGAAATGTCAGATGATCTTTGCCATCTAACCAGCTAACTTCGGAACACCGACAGAGCG
>CAYPJB010000597.1:0-2226 GCA_964410845.1 uncultured Bacteroidales bacterium
TACACATGGCCCTCACTATTGCTGCGCATTGCAACAATGCTCGGTTGCAGCCACCTGTAAACGCTATCGTAAAACCGTGGCGCGTGATGGGGTAAAAGTGTGGCGCTAGGGGTTAAAGATAACCACCCGCAGGGTGGTTGTCGAGGATTCTCTTTTCCATGGGTGGGTGGACGCAACGGAAGGAGGCCGTAGGCCGACTGGAGTTGCGTCCACCCACCGAGCGCGGCTAGTCTCCTCCCGAGGCACCTCCCTTTCTATCTTCCGATGATCCCCGTCGTTGCCGACGCTTGGCATCCTTGAGTCGGTAGCTCTCTCCCGTGGCTTCCAGGATGTGGCAGCGATGGGTCAACCGATCCAAGGTGGCACCGACCAGCCGTTCGCTGCCCAAGACCTCCGTCCATTGTTCGAACGGCAGATTGGTGGTCACGATGATGCTGGTCCGCTCGTAGGCCGTGCTGATGACATCGAACAAGAGCTCCGCTCCCACCTTGCTGGTCGGAACGTATCCCAGCTCGTCCAGGACCAATAAGTCCAGCTTGGCCAATTGACTCTTGAGCCTGAGCAGGTTCCGCTCCTCTCTCGCTTCCATCAGGTGGGTGACCAGCTCGATCACCCGCCAGAAGCGAACCCGCTTGCCTCGACGGCAGGCTTCCATCGCCAGCGCCGTGGCCAGGTGGGTCTTGCCGGTACCAGGGTTGCCCAGCAGGATCACCGATTCCCGCTGATCCACAAAGGCCCCCCGCATCAGCTCGGCGACCAGCACCTTGTTGAGCGAAGGTTGGGCGCTGAAGTCGAAGTCCTCCAACGTCTTTAGCGTCGGGAAGCGGGCTGCCTTGAGCCGTCGTTCGGCAGCACGTCGTTCCCGATCCACCAGTTCCAGCTCACACAACTGCTGCAGGAACCCCAGGTGATCGACATTCTCGCTGGCACACCGGGCTGCTACTTTATCGCATTCACTGAGGATCGTGGGCAGTCGTAATGCCTTCAGGTGATGCTTCAGCAGCACCGTGCTGGTCGTTTCGGTCTTCTTCATGCCCCACCTCCTGTGCGCAGGCACTGGTAGACCGTCAGGTCAGGAACGGGGACATTCACACCACCCAGATGGGGTCGTTGATCCAGGCAGAAGAGCACGACCGGTTTCTCCCGCCGATGAGCCAGCAGCAGTTGCACCGCCTCACTGGTCATGGCACCGATGGCGAGCGCTTGCTTGACGGCTGCATAGAGTTCGAGGAGAGTGGCCCGTTCCAACAGTCGCAAGACCTTGATAAACTCCCGTGTTCCCCGATGGCCCCATTCACTCTCCAGCCGACGACGTAACACCCCAAAGGCGATGGGAAGCTGCCACTGCTCCAGCGGACGGGCATAGTCCAAGGCCCCCGGCTTGCGCTCCAGCAGGGCCAGGTAGTGGATCGGATCATAGACCGTCTGTTCCCGGCCCCAGTGACGACGATGGCGAGCTACCACCTGATCACGACAGACCAATCGTACTTCCTCGACACCTCCCACGACCGTAATCGGCTGATGGGCATAGGCCGTGGGCACCGAGTAGTCGTTAGTATCGAATCGCACCAGGGAGAGTGAATTCGCCTGAACCGGCTCGATCCGTCGTGCTTCGAAACGTTGCCTGGGTAAAGGGAGGAAGGAGGGACGCTCTTGCTCCAGCAGGACGGCCTTGCATGCCGTCTGACCACGCAGTTGCCGCTGCTGATCGGCCCGGCATCGCTCCGCGATCATCTGATTCAGTGCTTCCCACGACGTTGCCTGCGGCACCGGAACCAGGAAGTTGCTCCGGGCAAACTTGACGATCCCTTCCACCACTCCCTTCTCATTGCCTCGACGCACACGGCAGAAGTGAGGTTCATACAGGTGATGGCTCACCAGGCGATGGAACGCACTCGTCCATTCCTTCCCTCGCTGATGCTCGATGCGGGTAACGGCGATACCGCTGTTGTCGTACGTGATTCGCCTCGGCACACCGCCGAAGAACTCAAATGCCCGGACATGCCCTTCCTGGAATGTCTCTGTGCACTCCTTCGGAAACACACAGCAGAAGAAGGCATCCGAGTAGGGCAATGTCATCACAAAGAATGAGGCAGCTACCCGTTCTCCCGCGATGATCACTTCGGCATGACCAAAGTCTACCTGGGCTTCCCCTGGTGGATGGCTCAGGGGCACAAAGACCTCGGCCGTCTGCTGGCGAAGCTGACGCACGGCCTGGCGAATCGT
>CAYPJB010000598.1:0-2222 GCA_964410845.1 uncultured Bacteroidales bacterium
ACAATCTTCACGGGTCAGTTTCTCTACAGTGGTTTGCTTGCCTCTTGTTGCACGCCCTTTGTAATGTTTACCGTAGATCATGTTGTTGAATGCTTCCGCTGCCTGCGACATGGGCTGCTCCAGGGCATCAGCGATTTCGCTGAGCTGCTCTTCCTTCTTGCGCTGGAAGTCTGCTTCGGGAAAAGTAGGATTGAGCAATGAGTCCAGGAGAAGTTCAAGCCCTAGTGGCGCATCGTCCTTCAGTACTTTCACAGTACCACCATTCGAGCCGAGAGAGAGTGTGCCGCCGATGTTATCGATAGCTTCGGAAATCTGCACGCCGCTTCGCTTCCTGGTACCTTCCTCGTACATCGAACCGACGAGTTGTGCAAGTCCTGCCTTTTCCTCAGGTTCAAACTTGCGAACCTGCTTGACGAGAGCGCTGGCCACTACCATAGGAAGTCGAGGATTCTGCATGAATATAATTGTCATCCCATTTGGCAGTTTCACTTCCTCTGCCTGCTTGAGACTTGGTGAAGTGGTCACACCACTTGTTTGTATCGGAGGGGTACGGTACAGATTGCGTTGTGGCGATGGAACTGGTACTGAAATCCCACCTGCTGCTTTCCCATCTTTGGGTAACGACCAGACCACGACGGGCAAATTCGAAGGCAGATATTGCTTGGCAACTCGTTGAACATCCGCTGGCGTAACTGCTACCCAGAGGCTGAACTGCTTCTTGAGGGCATCCACAGATTGGTTAATAACAATCTGTGCAACACTATCCGCCAGATTGTGGATACTCTCACGACCAAAGATCGATTGACTGATCAACAGTCGCTGGCAGCGGACCAGTTCTGCAGTATTTACTGGCATGTCGCTCAGTTTCTTGATCTCTTCCAGCACAATTTTCTCGGCTTTGTTGCGATCCTTGCCAGGAAGTAACTCTAGCTGAATTCCGAACCATCCGGGGTAGCGACCCGGAGCATGTGATGAGGCTACATCTATAGCCATGCGTTCTTCAAGGACCAATCGTTTGTAAAGTCGGCTGGTCTTACCAAAAGCGAGTACCATGCTGGCAAGATCGAGTGCTGATTCATCAGCGTGCCCTTGCTGAACGGTAACAAAACCCATCATCATCCGGGCAGTGGGGAACTTGGAAGTGAACTCGTGTTTGGCTGGTCGTGCGGGAAGAACTTTGTTCCATGCTTTTCGTTCTGGCAATTCGGCCTTTGGTATGGATTCGAGCTTGGCCTTGATCTTGGCGAGAGCAACCGCTGGATCAAATCCGCCAGCAAGGATGACACTACAATTATTAGGGTGATACCACTTGTTATAGAAACCGGTGATGACAGTAGCACTCGCTCCACGCACGTGTTCCCGTTCGCCGATAATCGGGTGGCCGTAAGGCGATTGTTTGCCAAACAAAAGAGGAAGCAATGCCTTTTCTTCGAGATCCCAGGGATTGTCCTCGTTGCGAGCCAGTTCCTCGATGACAGCCCCTTTTTCCTGTTCAAACTCATGGGCCGCATCAATAAGAGTTCCTCGCATTCGTTCTGCTTCAATTTCAAGTGCAGTCTCCCAACGGTCGGCAGCAAAATCGAAATGGTAATTAGTAATGTCGTGATTGGTGTACGCATTGTTCGATCCACCCGACCTTTGTGTCATGCGGTCGATATCGCCGGGCTTGAGACGCGACGTGCCTTTGAAGAGGAGGTGTTCCAGATAGTGGGCCAGCCCGGTGGCACTCTTGTCTTCATCACACGACCCTGCTTTGAACGCAGTCATCATCGTGACGATAGGCGAACCTGGTACAGGCAACAAGTAGACTTTAAGCCCATTGGCCAAGGTATGTTCCTGGAGGGCATCATACATCTTGAGTGCCGCAGGAGGGATGACGAAGGGCTTGTCATCGAACGGGTTAGCGGAAGACGGCAGCGAAAGAAACGACAAGCTAGCGGAGACAAGAAAAATAGAAACGAAGTGTTTCATGCGTAGCTACCTTGATGAGTCTGCGGTAACATCACTATATGGACTTAGCTGACAATTGTTGCTGACTCGGATCAGAGTGAGACTTTGAAATACATTGCTGGGATTCGGGGCCATGCCTTATGAATTTGTCAATAATGCTTTGTTTACCTTCAACTGTTTCGGTACAGCCTGGTCGGACACAACAGGCTCACTCACACTATGAGAGGCACCGCTAAGCCATGATGCCCAGACCTTGTCGTGCCATCGCAGTA
>CAYPJB010000599.1:0-2213 GCA_964410845.1 uncultured Bacteroidales bacterium
GACGTACGATGTTGGCGACGGTGCGCAGGCGCTGTTCCAGGTCAGCCAGGGCCTGGTATTGGCCGAAGACTTCCAGACCCTTCACGAACGCTTCCGAGAGGATGGACATGATGAAGATGGAGAGTGCCAGGGCAATCAGCATTTCCACCAGCGTCAAACCCGCTCGGGCTGGTCGGTTCAATCGGTGTGGTCGGTATCGCATGTCGTTGTCTCAATTCTCTCTCAGGGGAGAGTCAGGTATCTGATGGAACAGAAGGAACCTGGTATTCGGAGCCGAGGGAAATTGTCCCTCGGCAACATGATCTCGGTTATCGCTGAGGCATCCTGCCTGCACCCTTGGTGATGACATCGGCAATGCCACTCATCACAGTGGCAGAAAAGCCATCCGAACGGGCAGGGCGATCAATGGTAATAGTCTGGAAGAAAACACCACCAACTGTTTTCACGTCGCTGATGTCGAGTACCTTGTAGAAATGCCCACCCACGAGGCCTGGGCGAAGATCCACTGGTCCAGTTGGGCCGGGAACTCTGATGATGGAAGTAGGGTTGTACTCATCAATGAAAGGAACTGTTGGCACGTTGACTTGATATTCCGGTAAGATCATCGTGGAATCAAGGATCCAATCATTGACCTTCAATGGTAGCGGGTTGGGTGTTGTGCCAAGAAGTATGGTTGCCTGATTCAACCCTTTCACAAAGATTCGACCAAATCCAGCCGTATCGGTGCCAGCAGCGGCTGCAGCTACGTTGTGACCACCGAAAGTCTTTTCACCAGGAGGCAGTGTTGCCAGACCACTGTTGGTTGGTCTACCGTTGAAAACCACAGTTGTTACATCGCAGATATCGGTAGCACTGTACTCAGGCCAATGGCACATGTAAGCCCAGGTGAATCGACGCTGACGGCCATACTGACTGGCAGTGTTGAGTATCGGTTGGCCATTGGGGCCAAAATCGATTTCATCTCCCATCGTAGACTCTGTCTGTTTTGCCAATCCAGTTCCATCGACAAGTGGAGAAAGATGCAACAAGGAAGACCGGATAATGCCGACCGACTTCCTTGGTCGAAGTGTTGCCGAGTCAATAGTGGGGAAGGTTCCAGCAGTTGCCAGCGAAGCAAGCGGTGCTGATGCGAGATCAGAACATCCTACCTGGATTGGCAAACTGGTTCCATTCGTCGAATCGATGAAGGCATCTGCCACCTGTGGATCAACAAATACCGGTGGCATTTTGATCCTGGCAGTAGGTGAGATATTTGCCGGGATGTAAGTCGCTGGTAATGTTGTACCTGTGTAATATGTCCAGACGTTGGGTGTCACATTGGTATCGACAAGATAGCTGACCCGATTCAGTAACGCTGCTGACGACATGTCTGTCGTGCATTTATAGATCGAATACAGACTGCCATTGAGCACTGGCTTGTATCGTTCATCGTTCCGCACGCTTTGTGCTGTTGAATTGACGATCATCCCTGGCCCGAGCACGGGATCATTCAAGACGTTCACATGCGGTATTTCTGAAGTCGATTGTGCATTCGCAGCGCCGCGGGCGACTTGTTCGTTATCGAGGGCCCATTTGGCATTGTGGAATGCCACGGGGAAGAGAGCGAGCAGCGAAATCATGCCGATAGCCATGACGAACATGGCCATCAGCACTTCGGTAAGTGTGAAACCCTTTCGAGTTTCGGGTATCCTGTTCATCCTTCAGACTCCCAAGGTTGCTGCAGCCGGGCGGGGGATAGATAAAGCGAGCGTTCAAACCCACCCCAGCCGCAGCACATGAATGATCACTGACCGGTATCAGCCGAGATGCGGGCTTTACCGAGACGAGCGTAAAACAATGGATCAGTTGATACCGAAAGTGGTGTCATCGGATAGGAACCAATGAAACCAGTTCGAGCATTGATGGCAACAATCGCCTGATTATCCGCATTGCCCTGTGCCGCAGTAGCTTGACGAGCCACCCATAGGTTCGGGTCGCCCCGTTGGTGTAACCAGAGAGCGATGAGGCCAGAGGAACCGATACTGAATGAACCAACTGCTGTACCATTCCTGAATACTTGACTCGTAGGCATGACCTCGCCAGATGGTGCGAACATGACGTCGATGTAATGAGGAGCAATAAAGTTGGGTGTTGTAGTGGTGATGCCAGTGATACCAGTAACATTCGCTCCTGAAGAGACATTCGACATAAATATGAAATTATTAGTGTCAAGG
>CAYPJB010000600.1:0-2202 GCA_964410845.1 uncultured Bacteroidales bacterium
GTCCGACCTGGAGACGCTCAATGAGGAGAAGGCCAAGGGTGTGAAAGTGGAAGCTACCCTGGAAAAGAACCTGAACAACTTGAAGAAGTGGTGGGATGAGCAAGGCAAACCCAACTATGAAGCTGACAAAGCCAAGCTCGAAGAATCCAGACTATACGGTGCCAAGACGGCGCTGATGTATACGGCCCTCGTCCCGGCGGCATTGGCCATTGGCTTCCTGCTACTCATTCTGCTCTATGCTGGTATGGGTGGATATCGCCAGGAACACCTGACCGCAGCAGGAGAAACGGGAAATCCTCCCGTCCACTAGGCAACAGGCTATTAACAACTTCCTGAACCCACGAGTCATCCTGCTCGTGGGTTCATTTGTTTCATTCAGTATTACAGATGGGTGGATACTCGAGAGTGAACACGACATGATACGTCGAAATGTCACCATTCAAACCTAGCTTCTCCACTCGCCCCCTGTAAGAAAAGCCTAGCACTACCAGCAAAGGCTCCTCTCCATGCGTGAACTGGTCCAGAAGATAGCAGACGAAGCCAAGCAGATCGCACTCGGCGGTGGCAAAAAGGCAATCGAACGACAACACGAAAAAGGTCGACTCACAGCTCGTGAGCGTATCGCTAAGCTGTGCGACCACGCAGGCAAGAAACCCAGGTTCCTCGAACTCGGGCAGTGGGCTGCGTGGGGGATGTATGAAGAGTGGGGTGGAGCTCCCTCGGCTGGTGTCGTCACCGGTGTGGGTACGGTCGAGAATCGCCGGGTAATGATTATCGCCAATGATGCTACAGTGAAGGCTGGGGCTTTCTTCCCGATGACCGCCAAGAAGGTGCTGCGGGCTCAGCGGATCGCGCACTCGAATCATTTGCCTCTCGTTTACCTCGTCGATTCCGCAGGTGTTTTCCTGCCACTGCAGGATGAAGTATTCCCTGATGAAGACGACTTTGGCCGTATCTTCCGTAACAACGCTGTTTTCTCCGCTGAAGGTTTGCCTCAGTACTCAGCCATCATGGGCAACTGTGTTGCGGGTGGTGGCTACCTGCCTGTTCTCTGTGATAAGCTCCTGATGACCGAAGGTTCAGGCCTCTATCTTGCCGGGCCAGCTCTGGTGAAGGCAGCAATCGGCCAAACCGTCGATCACGAGGATTTGGGTGGAGCCAGGATGCATGCCAGCATCAGTGGCACGATTGACTTCCGTGAAGAGAACGATGACGCTTGCCTGGCAAGGCTCCGTCGTCTGATTGGATTACTGCCAGTCAGCTATGCCGTGCCGTCTGTCAAGTATGATGGCCCGACCAGTGCAGTGACAGGCATCAACACTATTCTCGATATCGAAGGCCGGAAAGAATACGATGTCCGCGACATCATCGTAGGCCATCTCTTCGATGGCGGCGTCTTCGATGAGTACAAAGCCGAGTTCGGGCAAACGCTTATCTGTGGATACGGCCGAATGGGTGGCATGCCCGTCGGCATCGTGGCCAATCAACGTAAACGAAGCAAGAACTCCAAGGGTGGCCTCGAGTATGGCGGCGTGATCTATGTCGATGCTGCTGACAAAGCGGCCCGGTTCATCATGGACTGCAACCAGACCCGCACTCCACTCCTCTTCCTGCAGGATGTGAATGGCTTCATGGTCGGACGCGATTCCGAACAGGCAGGCATCATTAAAGCTGGCGCCAAGCTGGTGAATGCTATCTCGAACAGCGTGGTGCCCAAGATTACCCTTATCCTCGCTGGCTCTTACGGGGCAGGCAACTATGCCCTCTGTGGCAAAGCTTTCGACCCTCGGTTCATTTTCGCCTGGCCAACGTGCAAGTATGCGGTGATGGGTGGTGCCCAGGCTGCCAGCACGCTGCTGGAAGTACAGGTTTCAGCCTTGAAGCGACAAGGCAAGGAACCTGATGCTGCTGAACTGGAGACATTGCGCCAGAAGGTGAAGGCAGGCTACGACGAGAAGACCGATGTCCGCTATGCTGCATCACGTCTCTGGGTTGATGGCATCATCGACCCGGAAGAGACGCGAGAAGTGCTCATCGAAGCCTTCCAGGTGGCGACCCGTGTGGATGAAGGCAAGCCGTTCAAGACCGGGGTGTTGCAGGTCTAAACTTGTTCTCAGCCTCCATGCTGGAAACGAGAGTGTATGTTCATGTCCCCCTGGCTTCGACTTCTGCGGCCGGCGCATTGGATCAAGAACCTCGTCT
>CAYPJB010000601.1:0-2192 GCA_964410845.1 uncultured Bacteroidales bacterium
AGACGAAAAAGTAGCGCACCTGGAGATCATCAAACAGAAGGGGTTCAAGCTAGTTGGCAATACCGTAGTAGCTACAGAGGAAGCTGATGTTGAAAGGGCTTTGAAGCAACTCAAAACCCATTACACAACCCTTCTCGAGGCCAGGAAGAGGCTGACGTTTGTTGAAAATGCAGTGGAAGCCAACCGAGCAGCGATCAAACAGTTAATCATCAGACGGACACAGTTGGGGCAACAGATGCAGTCTGCCAATTTGAATACAGCATCGCGGAATGCGCTCACTGTACAGTACAACTCCATCACCGATCAAATTAACTCACGAATGGAAGCTGATCAAAATGGCGACGACGTGGCCAAGGCCAAAGAACTGTACGCCACTCCCCGCAATGCTTATTTGAAAGCCATCATCGCCCTGCGTGATCTGATTGACAAGACCGATGCCAAGTACAAAACGGCTGGCGGTGATGCATCACTCGAAGCAGCTATCACCGCTGCAGGCACTGCAGAAAGCAAGAAGCTTACCTTCGGACCTACCAAGACTTATCTGCAACTGGTCAAGACGTTTGCCAGTTACGAAGCGACGATCATGACGGATAGTATTCCACTCGATCGCCAGAGTGGCACCTACCGGATTGATGTTATCCTTAATGGCAAAGACCCTGTGAAGATGGTCTTTGATACCGGTGCTTCCATGATCAGTCTTTCTCATGAAATGGCCACCAAAGCTGGCTTGAAATCTAATGATCCTTCAACGGAAGTGACCATTACCATTGCGAATGGCCAAAAGGTGAAAGGCAGGATGATGAAACTGGCTTCAGTGCGCGTTGGCAAGTTCGAAGTCAAGAACGTCGACTGTGTTGTCATGCCAGCAGATTTGCCGGACTCGCCGGCATTACTGGGTGGGGCGTTTCTGAACAACTTCAAGTATGAAGTCGATGCGGATGCCAAGAAGCTTCGGCTATACCGCATCGACAGCGGCAACAACAAATCGCCAGGCAAGTAGCATCTCGAGGTCATTCCTACAGGGGGCATCGGGCAAGGCCGCAGAAGTCCGTCAATTACTTTCCCTCCCCCTCTGGCACTCCCGTGTCAAAGATCACCTTCCACCCAGCCGATTCCTTTCGCCAGGTGGTCACGTAGGCTCCCTTGGACTTCACCACGTCTTTGCCATCGGCACTTTTTTCGACCATGCGATACATTCCCGTGGTGATGCCTGACTTGCCATCTGCAAATGCATGAACATCGCCGGGTTCCCAAGTCAGTTTCACATGAGGCTCAGCAAAGAGTTTGCTATCCTGCCTGCGGATGCTCTCCGTCCCACTGACGAACTTCCCGCCTATCGGCCCAAGCCTGGCAGCATCACTGCTCATGTAGCTCATCCAGCCATCTATCCCCTTCTCACCTGTGAGTTTGCAAAAGGCCCGGTCTGCGGCAAGCAGTTCCTTCTTCACGTTGCTCATAGGATCATCCATAGGCTTCAAAACCAGGCAGGCGAACAGCAAAACACCAGTCAAAACCATGACGCGAACTCCTAAAGTTTATGATGATTTCATAATAACTCTTAGCAAACCCGTTGAACAACCATCCCCACCGTCTTTCGCATCATCTGTGTAATCTCCTAGCATAACTACAAGTAAAACATCATCCCGAGAGAAAGCACCATGCCCGCGAAGAAAACAACGAAGGCCAAAGCCAAATGGCCTGCACAGATGCAGATGGTGAAAAATGCCAAGGCAGCAGACGGCCAGAAGAAGACTTCAGCCGCTGCCAAGCGGAAGTCCAAGCAGTTCACAGGAAAAGACACGCGATGGTAATCAGCCTCAGCCTCACTTGAACAAGAAATCAAGTCTCAGAGGATTTGCGCTTTTACCTGGTAGACGTGCAAGCAATCACCCGGAGTCAGCAGCACGTTTGCCAAGCCCACCTGTTCGTGCTACTGCCTCCGGGTTGAATCCAATTGCTGTTGCTATCGAGGCTATTCGACGGACTATGCATTTTATTTGTCCAATTCCCAGATTTTCTCTTGTGCCAATCCCCGGCTTACGGCTACAGCCTCATCAAGCAACTGAACTTCGTCATCCTCTACTTGTTTGGCACACTCCCCGGATCGCCTGGCTGAACTGGTCATGAGCGCGTGCCAAACCCGGCAAGTTTCAGCATTCAGGTGCAAATATGAGCGTTTTGCCTGCCTGCCA
>CAYPJB010000602.1:0-2181 GCA_964410845.1 uncultured Bacteroidales bacterium
GAAGATGCGGCAAGCACATAGCCGACGAAAGCAAGAGCAACTGTAAAGATGGAACTCAGACTGCTATGGGCTGATAGTGGTCCTGCCAGCTCGGGCCATCTTTACGCTAGATAGTAAACTCCAGTGCATCCGTCGTTAGTCAATCCGTCAGTTAAGCTTCAGGTACATCCCCAACAGCACTGGCCAGAGCCGTAGCCGGGGACCCGGGAAAAGGATGAAAGCATCGTGCCATTAATGACCAAACGCCAGAACTGAACAAGGAGACACGATAGCCCATTCATCACCTCCCTGCCTATCACAAAATCTGTGTGAGCTCAGTCGTGTTGTGTGCTGGTATCCCAAAGTCCCGCTTACGATCAGTTTGAAGGATTGAGGCACTCATATGCATTACAACTTCCTGTGCTGGCATCGATGTGATGCTGGCTACGCAGGATGACAGTTAGAAGCTGTGGGGCGTAAGGGAGGAGCATAGTCAGCACAAATGATACAATTTCGGTCGATGCCAGTGCGGCATCTTATTCCTGCTTGCGTATGGTACGATTCTTTGCTCGCTTTTTTAATTTGGCTTTCCCTTTGAATAATCCACGTTTATGTATTTCCCATCCAAAGACAATTGGTGTTGCCACCAATGCAAGCCATAGCAGCCATAACCAAATCGCCATAAATCCAAATGGCTTACCGGGTAGTTTCAATGGATTGAGATAGATACAACCGATGGTAGCCATGATCAATAATGCAATACAGATCCCTATGGATTGAGCCTCTGTCCGAAATATGGATCGAAACTCTAGCCAGATCATGACAAAGGGCACAGGCACAATAAATGGGAACAGTAACGCCAGAATTACATCCTTATCGTTGTAGTTGAAACTGGCGAAAGTCATCATAACTTCTCCGGTGGCTCCATTGTACTGAGAATTATCTCGCTAGGATAATCGAGCATTACTGCTGGGACATCGGTTGCAAGCGTTTTCACCTCTCCCGCTGCCTCCCCCAATCCATCTCCAGGCAGATCGGCTGCAGGTGCTTGAGCCAAGAAAGAAATGCGCTACACACGCTTCGCTTGCTCGATTGACTGTTTTAGCTGCTCAAGTTCCACGGATTGCAAAGGCAGTATGCCGAGTGTCCCATTGTTCTGCCTGTCTGATAACCGCATATAGGCGAGACCTCGTGTCTGTCCACGGTTTGGCCTTGAGAATCTATTCCAGAGAGGAATCGCCAGGGTTTATACTACTTCTTCTCTGAGTGCGATGTTCAGCAGATAGGCTTGAATCAAAGAGTTCATTGCTACCTCCTTAAAAAATTATCAACTCATTCTGCATTGCAGATATTCCATTAATTGATGAGTGCAAGCAGTGCATTAGCATGGTTCACGACTTCTTTCAAATTGATGATCTTCACCCAATCTTCCCTTTGGCGGGTCTGTAATTTGATTGAACTCGATTCACCAATTGGTATGCTGTGACGATTCCTTGGGGAGAAGTTTGCAGTGATTCCCAGGGAATAGGGGGGGCGCAGTGCATTACGTTCCAGCACCAGATTCAACTGCCGAGATCGACTGTCATGAAAACAATCCTTAGTGAGTGGATCGAAAAGAAAGTGCAAGTCATTCTTCGAGCTACTGTGCCGACCACTTCGGAAGGGAAGCTCGTTGCTGCTGATGCAACGGGAGTATTACTCGAAATTCCAAGAGGGCAGGCCCTCGTGAAGACGTTTGTCCCATTCACGTCCATACTGCATATCAGCATGGTGTAATTCACAAGTATGTGCTCGTATTAAGTGGATTGTTTATTGCCACAGTGCTTCAAACTTCCCCGGCTCACTCTTCTTGAACGGCGAAGACCGGCCCAAGTATTCGCAGGCGTCTTGCCACCAGGCGATACCCACAGGCCTTCGGTTGCCATCACGTCAATCAACTCCGGGCAGGTCATCGCCACCTTGCGGTCTTGCAGAACCTGCAATGCCGCAGCAATCATGCTGAGCTTCTTGGGAAGTGCGTCGGCCTTGATCATGAGCTTGCGGGGCTTGGTTGGAGAGGGTTCGCCTTCTGGTGTGGTCTCAGTGGCTGATGCAACTTCAGGCGTGGTGGCCGCCTCGTCCGTGGAGGCTGACACCAACTCCGCAGCTTAGGGAATTGTCGCCAACACGGACGTCTCGGTTGGTTCTGGCGGGAGGGTTGGC
>CAYPJB010000603.1:0-2179 GCA_964410845.1 uncultured Bacteroidales bacterium
AGTTTCTGTGCCTCCACCGCGAACTCCATCGGCAGTTCCTTGAAGACTTCCTTGCAGAAGCCATTCACGATCATGCTGACAGCGTCCTCGGTGCTGATACCGCGCTGATTGCAGTAGAAGATCTGGTCTTCGCCGATTTTGCTGGTGCTGGCTTCGTGCTCCACCTTGGCGGTCGGGTTCTTCACTTCGATGTAAGGGAAAGTGTGAGCTCCGCACCGATCACCCAGCAGCATCGAATCGCACTGGGAGTAGTTGCGGGCGTTGTCTGCCCCTTTGTTGATCTTCACCAGACCACGGTAGGTATTCTGCCCGTTGCCTGCGGAGATGCCTTTGCTGACGATGGTGCTGCTGGTGTTCTTGCCCAGGTGAACCATCTTCGTGCCGGTGTCAGCTTGCTGCTTGGCTTTGGTGAGAGCGACCGAGTAGAACTCGCCTACCGAATCGTTCCCCTGCAGGATCACGCTCGGATATTTCCAGGTAATGGCTGAACCAGTCTCTACCTGGGTCCAACTGATCTTGGAACCGACGCCCTTGCAGATGCCTCGCTTGGTGACGAAGTTATAAATACCACCGCGTCCTTCAGCGTCGCCGGGGTACCAGTTCTGCACGGTGCTGTACTTGATCTGAGACTTGTCACCCACTGCAATCAGTTCGACGACTGCAGCATGCAACTGGTTTTCATCACGCATCGGGGCGGTGCAGCCTTCCAGGTAGCTGACGTAGGCCCCTTCTTCAGCAATGATCAGTGTACGCTCAAACTGGCCGGTGCCTGCTGCATTGATGCGGAAGTAGGTACTCAGTTCCATCGGACAGCGAACACCCTTGGGGATGTACACAAAGCTGCCATCCGAGAAGACCGCAGAGTTCAAGGCTGCAAAGTAATTGTCGTTCACCGGAACGACCGAGCCCATGTACTTCTCGACGAGTTCAGGATGCTGATGCACTGCTTCGCTGAACGAACAGAAGATGATTCCCCGGCTCGCCAGTTCCTTCTGAAAGGTGGTCTTCACCGAAACACTATCAAATACGGCATCGACAGCCACGGTGCTGCTACCGGTCAGCCGGTTCTTCTCTTCCAGGGAGATGCCCAGCTTTTCGAAGACCTTATCGAGCTGTTCCTTGTCCACCTTCAGGCTGGGAGCGGAGTAGTAGCTCAGCCCCTGGTAGTCGATTGGAGCGATCTTCAGGTTGGGCCACCAGCGCGGCTCTTCCATCTTCTGCCAGGTACGGAAGGCCTTCAGACGAAAGTCGAGCATGAACTGCGGTTCGTTCTTCTTCTTCGAAATCAGACGGATCGTCTCTTCGTTCAGGCCCACGGGAATCTGGTCAGCTTCAATCTCGGAGTAGAAGCCTTCCTTGTATTCCCGGCCTGCGAGTTCATGCAGTGTTTGTGTATCTGTAGGCATATTACCTTGCTTCGCTGGTTGCAGTTCGTGTGATGACCGACGGTTCTATCTCTATGTTTCGTTCACGCAGTCCCAGTGGAGTCACTACGGCTGTCGCGCGAGGTTCCATGGGCGTCGTCAAGCGTTCCTGAATAAGGCTGAGCCAGGGGGCTTTCTGGTTCAGCAGATCAGCTATCGAAAGTCCATTCAGAATGTGCTGCATAGCACCTTCGAGCGTTTGCCAGAGCGAGCGCAGGTTGCACTGCTGTTGATGCACACAGGCCCCATCTGTTTCTGTGCCTGCATGCTTCTGGCAGAACTCCACTTCTTCGAAGAGCTTTTCACCCAGTGCATTGATCACTGTCCCAAGCCGAATCTCCTCGGCTGGACGTGCCAATCGATAGCCGCCAGTACGCCCGAGGGTGCTTTCAATGAACCCTTCCGAACGAAGAACCCCCAGCAGTTTGGCGGTGTAGGGCACCGACAAGCCTTCCTTCTCAGCGATGTCCGCGATGCTGAGACTCGCCGAAGGCCCCGCCTTCGCCAGTTGCAGCAGACACCGCAGGCCATATTCTTCCTGGGAACTGATCTTCATGTGGATATTATACTAAAGAGTACATGCTTTCCAAGAAAAGTGACAGATTTAGTTGCCTGTATTCTTAAGTCCATGAATCACAACAGATTACAAACAATAACCGCTCGACGAAGCTTGCGTATGCTACACATCTATCGAAGCTTCGCTTTTCAACTCCGTCTAGGCAGAATCCCCTCTTCGTGGTACATCCCTGATACGT
>CAYPJB010000604.1:0-2165 GCA_964410845.1 uncultured Bacteroidales bacterium
AAGGCCTGCTGCAGCACCGAGTTCTGCAAAGCCTGGCAGGCATCGCAGTTCAGCATCGGTGGAAAGTAACTGTTCGCCAGTTGTGGCACCGCTTCAGCACGATCGGACTTCTCGAGCCGGGCCAGTTGCAGGGTCTCAAAACCAGACAGTTCTTCCCGACCGTGCTTGAGTTGAATGTTGAGCCGTCGAAAGGCTATCGGTTGGGGATTGGTGCCGGTATTTTCGTCTTCCAGATCGAGAGAATAGCTGCGGTAACGGGTCGGCCCGGAGTTCACTGTTTCCAGGTTGGGTTGCCGGGGACGATACTGCGGGATGGCAAGATAGATGTCCGCTTCGCGTCCACCTTCAAAGGCTTCCTTCAAATCAAGAGCCAGCTCAGAAGCATCGTCTGGCAGGGTGACTATCGTCCCATCCCGTAACCGTATCTCCAGTTCCCGTACGACAAAGCGATGAGCGCTCAAGGCATCCTGGTCAATATGAAACTTGCGCAGCCCCCAATAGTAATGCTGATCGCAGCGAGCATGACGAAACAGCAACTGCTCGGCATGATGCTCTGCAGCCTGAAATTGATGAGGCCGCAGGAACATGCCTTCATGCCAATGCACTGCAGGACGATTCATCGATTCCCCTTGTCGCTATTTTCTGGCAAAATATCCCTCCCAGCTTCCCATTCGCACGAGGAGGAGTAATTCAGAGAGGCTCATGAGATAGCTTACCCAGCGTCCCCGATGCATACAACGGTTATCCGTCAACTCTGCCGTTTCGCTGGCGTTTCCAGCTTTCGCTTGGAACTGGCTGAAATTCCCTGTATATTCTGTGAAGCCTGCTTCCACAGTGTGCAACCTGATGAGGACCAGTTTTCCATGCGAAGTGACTTCGCACAACGTGTTTACCCGGTGCTGCTCAAAGGGTTGGAGCTGAAAGACCGCCTGCTCCGTGGCGAACGCCCCAAGTTACTCGCTACGCAAACCGAGTTCAAGCGCCTGCTCGGCAGCGAAGGGGTTCCCCCGTGGGGGAGCGGCACCGATATGACCCGTACCCACAGCAACCCCACTGACATCTTTCTCGGCATGCGTTACCCGCTCGCCACCTGGCTGGATGAACTCTTCTGTGAACTGGGTACATTCGATTCGCTCAATCAGGGAAGCTGGAACGAGAACAAGCTGGAACTCAGTCTCTTTACCACGCAGTTGCGCGATTCACTCTTCTGGAGACAAGCGGAACATGCCGATTCCCTGCCCGAAGGCAGTGCCGATGCTCTGGAAACCTTCCTGCTTTGCGTCCTGCTGGGCTTCCGCGGGGAGAAGGCCCGTGAGCCGGACCGTCTTCGCGACTGGGTCAGCTCGGTTCGCAATCGAGTAACGAAATCGCTCAGTCAGGAACCACCCCCAGTAGCGGAAACTGTCCCGGCCGAAAACGTGCCGCCGCTGAACAGTCAGGTGGGCTATGAACGAATGTGCAAGATCGTCATAGTGGGCGTACTCGCCAGCTTGCCTATCCTTGGAATCCTCATCACCGCGCTCATCAAGTAAATTCACATCATGCAAACGATCCTTGGATACCTGCTAGCGCCGCTCAAGTGGATAGCTGGGCTGCTACTGCCCATCTTTACCCGACCGAAGATCCCGGCTGGGCTGTTTTGGGTGCTGCACGTCCTGGTACTGCTTGCCGTGTTCGCTGGTTTGTTTTACCTGCACCACTATTCGCCAGCCGCCAAGGAACTCGAACGGTGGATGCCTGACGTCGGCTCTGCCTGGCTTCGGGAAAACTATCTGATCGTTCTGGTCGGGCTTATCTACGTATTTAGCTGGCTAGCCGTCTGGCTCTGGAAGATCTGGCTGGAAGACGATCTGCATGCTGGAGAATTCCCCGACATCGATGAAGCCTGGGAGCAGATTCAACAAGCACTGCGTGATAACGGCATCCGTCTCGATGATGCACCCCTTTTTCTCGTCGTCGGTCATGCCTCGATTTCACTGGACCGTTTGTTCAAAGGACTGCCACGTGAGTCCGCTCTCACCGGTGTAACAGCCAGCACCGCGCCGCTGCGCATCTTTGGCGGCAGAGACGCGCTCTACCTCGCTTGCCCTGGTGCGTCGCTCGTGAGCAAAGCCCAGGGGCATGGCGGCGGGCCGGATGTCAGCCCTTCCTCTGCCGGCAGTGCC
>CAYPJB010000605.1:0-2158 GCA_964410845.1 uncultured Bacteroidales bacterium
CATCTTCCGACGTTTCTTCTTTTTCTTGCGTGGCACGTCGTATTCATCGTCGTCAGAATCACGACGCTTCGTGGGCTGGGGTGGCAGGAACTGATTATTACAGTTGCCACAGAGCATGGCTATGCCGGGTGCAATGCCGCCGGGGATTTGTAATTTGGTAGAGCAATACGGACAGATGGCCATCGACATACTACACCTGCATTTCTTTGGCACCATCTTGAAGGAAGTGCGTGAAAGAAGCAAGCAAACTTGTGAGGATGCAGCAAGATTCTATGATGAGAGGAACATTTCATGGATGACGCTGCCACCACTGTGGTGACAAACGACATCCTTATTCTGATTGATTGATCTATGTCCGAAATAGCAACTCACCCCACTGCACAGAACTTTCAAACTAGGCTCGAACAGCAGAAGACGCTGGTAGGCATCATCGGCCTCGGCTATGTCGGCCTGCCCCTCGCTCAGGCCTTCACCAACGGTGGCTACTCGGTGCTTGGCTTCGATATCGATGCAATCAAAGTGGAAAAACTCAACCGGGGCGAAAGCTATATTGGCCACATCGATGCTGCTACCATCGGCACCATGAAGTCGAAAGGCTTCTCCGCCACTGCTGACTTCGGTCGATTGAAGGAAGCTGATGCCATCTTGATCTGCGTGCCAACACCATTAACCGCAGCTCGCGAACCTGATCTGACCTACGTCGAGAAGTCAGCCGAAGCTATCGCCAAGACATTGCGTGCAGGCCAACTGGTGGTTCTCGAAAGCACCACTTACCCCGGCACCACTCGCCGCATCGTGCAGCCTATCCTCGAGAAGAACGGCCTGAAAGTCGGTAAGGACTTCTTCCTCGCCTTCAGCCCGGAACGGGAAGATCCAGGCAACAAGAACTTCTCTGCTCCCACTATCCCCAAGGTCGTGGGTGGCATCGACCCGATCAGTGGCGAACTCGCCAACAATCTTTATGCCCGCGTGGTCAAGAAGACCGTCCCCGTCGGCTCAGCCGAGGTCGCCGAAGCAAGCAAGATTCTGGAGAACACCTACCGGGCCGTTAACATCGCCCTCGTGAATGAACTGAAGATGCTTTACGACAAGATGGGCATCGACGTCTGGGAAGTCATCGAAGCAGCCAAGACCAAACCGTTTGGCTACCAGGCCTTCTACCCCGGTCCCGGCCTCGGTGGCCACTGCATCCCCATCGATCCGTTCTACCTCACCTGGATCGCCCGCGAGTATGGCCAAAGCACCCGCTTCATCGAACTGGCTGGCGAAATCAACACCAGCATGCCTCACTACGTCATCACCCGACTGGGCGAAGCTCTCAACGACCGCACCAAACCCATCCGAGGCTCCAACATCCTCATGCTCGGCATGGCTTACAAGAAAGACGTTGACGATCCGAGAGAATCGCCAGGCTTTGAACTGATGGAACTGCTGCTGCAGAAAGGCGCGAAGGTCAAATACAACGACCCCCACATCCCCACACTGCCCCCGATGCGCCACTACCCCGGCCTCCAGATGACTAGCAGCGACTTGTCCCCCGAACTGCTGAAGGCACAAGATGCAGTCCTCATAGTCACCGATCACACAGCCTACGATTGGAACAACATCGTTCAGCATGCCCAACTCGTGGTAGATACCCGCAATGCATGCAAGGGTGTGACGATCGGACGGGAGAAAATCGTGAAGGCATAGCAAAGACCATTTAGCCCCCAGCCATTCAGGCTGGGGGCGGGCTTACGCGATGTGAAAAAGCACATCCAGGTTACTTGACACTTCGCTCCAGTTCGACCTGTTTCCGCTCCAGTTCCACATTGGTTTGCCGATGCTGTTTCAGCTTGGCCCGGGTCTCATCGATCTCCTGCTCCTGTTTGTCGAACTTGTCGAGATACCGCTTATACAACGGAGCATCTTTCGGCAGATCTTTCATGTTGGCCCGCAGGCGGGTTTGCTCCTGGTCAATTTCCTTGAGCCGTTCCTCCATGGCTGATTGCTCAGCAGCAAGCTGGGCCTTGCGAACCTGCACTTCCAATGCCTGCTCCAGAACAGTCTTCAACCCGTCCGCCAACTCATAGCTGGCTGTAAATGACCGTAACTCCATCGCGCTCAGCTTGTGGAGCCTGGTCGTACTCACCGTCGGCTTTTCCTGTCGCATTTCCAC
>CAYPJB010000606.1:0-2156 GCA_964410845.1 uncultured Bacteroidales bacterium
ATCGGGCTACCCAATCTGGTTACTGGAAGAATGCTACGATGCAGTAGGTGATCAGAGTGAAACCATTGCCCTGTTGCTGCCGGAACCACAAGAGAGCAAGCCACCTGGCCTGGCGCAATTCATCCAGGAACGCATTCTGCCGATGAAGAAGTGGCACGAAGAACGTCGCCGACAAGTCATCGAGCAAACTTGGAAAGAACTGAGCAGCAGACAGCGATTCCTTTTCCACAAACTGATGGGTGGCAGTTTTCGTGTTGGCGTCGCGCGCACACTCGTTGTGCGTGCTCTGGCCCAGGTGGCTGGCATCGCTCCTGCTGTCATGAGCTACCGCATCATGGGAGTATGGGAGCCTACTGCAGCGTCCTATCAACGTCTCATGCAGCCGGAATCGGCTGAGGATACTTCCGCTGACGCCAACAGTCGGCCCTACCCCTTCTTCCTGGCCTCTCCGCTCACCGATCCTCTCAACTCGCTAGGCAGTCCCAGTGATTGGCAGATCGAATGGAAGTGGGATGGTATCCGCGCCCAACTGATTCGAAGGAAAGACGACATCCTGATATGGTCGCGGGGAGAAGAACTCATCACGGATCGCTTTCCGGAGATCGTGCGAGCCGCTGATGTTGCTATCCCTGATGGCACTGTGCTCGATGGGGAACTTCTGGCCTGGCTAGGTAATGAGCCGCTGCCTTTTGCTCAACTACAGCGCCGCATTGGTCTGAAGAAAGTGACACCTCGCATCATGAACGAGGTACCCATCGTCTTCATGGCTTACGATCTCCTCGAATGGCAAGGCATCGACCAGCGCCAGCAGCCCCTGAGTACCCGTCGCAGTCTACTGGAAGCCTGGCATCAATCGCAGGATCGCGAAAGGCTGAAACTCTCCCCGGTTCATGCCATCGAGACCTGGCCTGCCGCAAACGAGTTGCTGAGCAAGTCTCGTGAGCATTTCACCGAGGGATTGATGCTGAAACGTAAGGCTTCTGTCTATGGTGTCAGTCGTACCCGGGGAGACTGGTGGAAATGGAAGATTGAACCCTTTCACATGGATGCTGTGCTCGTTTATGCTCAAAGCGGTTCAGGAAAAAGGGCCAGTCTCTTTACCGATTATACCTTCGCTGTCTGGCACGAAGGGGAACTGGTGCCAGTGGCGAAAGCCTACTCGGGTCTTACCAACGACGAGATCAAGAAAGTCGATCAGTTCATCCGTGCCAACACGACCGAACGGTTCGGACCAGTCCGGGTCGTGAAGCCGGAACTCGTATTTGAACTCGCCTTTGAAGGTATCCAGGCATCCCCCAGGCACAAGTCCGGTGTGGCGGTCCGGTTTCCCCGCATGTCGCGTTGGCGAACCGATAAGCCTGCCAGTGAAGCTGACACGCTGGAGGGGCTCAAACGAATGATTTCTGGAACGAGCTAATCGCCGGATGCGACTGCTACAACAAGACCGTTTAAGATCACGTGATCGATGATCGTCGGTGGATTGCTGGAATCAACGATAGCAGCGTCCACGTTGTAGGTACCGCCAGCAACACCGGTGAACACCGCAACCCATGATGAAAAAGGAGTGCCAGGAGTGACGGTGGCGGTTACCACATAACTGGGTTGTGTTGAAGGAGGCAGATACAGTCCGACCACCACATGGTTGCCTGTAACAGCTGTGGTATCAACGATACCTCCAACATAGACTTGGAATGTCGTTCCAGTCTGAGTAACACTGGTGGTCGTGATCGAGATCAAAGCCATGAAAGCATCTTTCCTGCGTTATTGAAGTGGTTCAATCGTGAAATTTTGGACGCTGATGGCGCCATATTGGATGCAGATCCCTACCGCACCATGCGGTGGGAAGCGGAAGTCCTTCGGCGTGAGTCTAAGTTCCCGTTGCTTCTGAGGACCTTGCGATTGAAAAGCAAGCTCACGCCCAGTCAGGTTGAAAGTTCCTAAGGGTTGACCATCGAATACGGTAGTTACATCTGCATGATCCACATCGAGTTGAATGGTATGCCAACCGACTGGCTTACCATTCGGCATGACCTGGAAGGCAGGAGTTTCTTCTCGAAAGCCATGCATTTGACCGCTGTAGTCCATGAAACCATACAAGGTCGAAGAGAAAAGTGGTTTTTCCATCGGCATGTTATGCTGTTTCTGTACCGGATCCA
>CAYPJB010000607.1:0-2153 GCA_964410845.1 uncultured Bacteroidales bacterium
CCTTCGCCTATCTGTTGGAGCAACTTGTAAGGGCCGATCTGGGTGCCGAGGAGGATCGGGGCAGGCAGTTCAATCGTGTTGCTGGAAATCTGGGCAGGTTCCAGAAAGCTATTTGCTTCCTGATGGGCTATCAGGAGTTGATGTACTCGTTGCTGGAGTGCATCATCGTCACCGCATGCCTGCTTCAGGAAGCTTTCCCATTGATCCGTGGGCAGCTTCACAGCAGCGATGAAGAGGTCTCGAGCATTTCCCAGGCTCGTACTCATGATTCACCTGTGTTTTCTCTCCTGCCTTTCCATGCGAGTTCAGGCAGGGGTTTGTCCGGAAGAACGGAATTATTTTTCAAAAAGGCAAACGCTTATTGCCCATACAGCTCATGATGGAGCCAGGCTTTGGCGTATTGCCAATGCTCGTAAGCGGACGAACGCGAAAGGCCGCTCATCTCCGCAGCATCTTCCACAGAGAGGCCTGCATAGTAACGATAGCGGATGAGCTGGGCAGCCCGTGGATCTTCCTGGGCAAGCTTGGTGATGGTGTCGTCGATCAGCAGAAATTCGTCGGGAGGAGCCAGCGTCACAGCGTCAACTTTGGCCAGATCCACTCGTTGATGGTTGCCGCCGTGCTTTTCCGTTGCCTTGCGTCGAGCATGATCAATCAGGATGCGTCGCATGGCTTCGGCAGCAGCGGCAAAGAAGTGAATACGGTTATCCCACGTCGGGACGGTATTACTTCCCACCAGTCGAAGGTAGGCTTCATGCACCAGGGCGGTGGCCTGCAATGTCTGCCCCGGCTTCTCCTGTGCTAACTTGCTGGCAGCGAGTTTACGCAGTTCATCATACACCAGCGGCAACAGCTTTTCGGAGGCAAGCGGATCGCCTTGTTCGATGGCTGCAAGAATCCTGGTGAGGTCGCTCATTCTCGCCACCCTAGCGGAAGGCAGGTCTCGATGCCAATGTTATTTCAAGCGAAGTCATTTCTTACCAGCAACGGAGCAAAGCATGTTGCAACTCATTGGTGACTGACATGCAGGCTGTTCCCATGGCACCTGATGGGAGTATTGTTCTCAAAAAGTAGAGTGTTGTCAAATTGCACAATCTGCGATCTTTGCCAAAACTGCATGTTACGGGAATTTCTCCGTACTTTTGGGTTGGTCTAGCCGATGATAATGCTGTGCATGGTAGGGATGCCATGCGAAAATGGTGTCAAGTCGCACAACTTGGCACTTCGTCAGTACGCAAGCGCCAGGAGAGGCGCCAGGGGGACGGCGTGACTTCACTGCCGAACGCCAGGCCCGCCAGCGAAAAAGGAGTGACCATGCGTAAGTACGTGCTCGTCCTGTTGGCCGGTCTGGGCCTGATGATGGCCGGCAATGTTGCCCAGGCTGATTTCGGTGGCCCATGTAATAACAATAGCTGTGGCAACGGTGGCTGTGCCCCGAAGCACGCTTTCTGGGCTCGCACCAATAAAGTCGGTTACTACTGCAGCGAAGAAGAAGAACGCTGGCAGAAGTTCTGGCACGACTATTACAAGGCCCTGCACTGCTTCTACAAGAAGCTCGACAAGTGCGACTGGGTGATTTACTACAAGTATCACGGCTACCAGATTGGTGGCGGCGCTGCTCCTCAGCAGTGTGCTCCTCCAGTCTACGCTCCTGTCTATGTCACCCCGACCATGCATTGGTCCACCGCTGGTGCTGGCGCTCCTTGCTATGCACCGAATGGCGGCTGTGGCCCACAAGGTGGTGGCACTCCAGGCTGGTGCCGCACCTGCCGCTAAGCAATCTTGCTTGTTTTGAAACACCCCTTGGCATGCCGAGGGGTTGTTTCGTTTCTACCCCACCTTCTGCTCCGGGCTGCTGACGAAGATAATCTTCCGATGCTTCTCTTTCCCCAAGATGCCAGCCATGTTGCAGAGTGCCATCGTTTTGCCAACACCGGCAGCGCCATCGAGCAACACCAGTTCTCCAAATGGCAGGATGGGATCAAGCAGCCAGCGGGTTTCATGAACAGGATCAGCCTCACTGAGCTTCAACAATTCAGGCATAGGACACCTCACGACAAGAGAGAACACGTGACGCAGTCCACTCTAGGCGCGAGGCGAAAAGTTGTAGCTCAGAATAAATTCGCGTGAGACACCATGAGACAGCGAACGGC